>NZ_JAQREK010000058.1:0-541 GCF_028599265.1 Pseudoalteromonas sp. Angola-4
GGGTTTACAAAACACACTGGCTATCACTAAAAGTAGAGATAAAAGCAAAAAACACAGCTATTTTCATTAAAAAAGCTAAATAACGCAGTTTTAGGTTGATCTTTACTATAGTTTGTAATTAGAATCGCCCACTTTTTTAATTTGAGAGCATTTTTTTAGCGTTTCTCTCAAATATTTTTTGTTCTAACTAGTCGTAACAAGTGTGGTGAGTTTATGGATTTTTATGTCCTAAAAAAGCAGCAAAAACTAATTGCAATACCAGCAGACGTGCAAAATTGTAAGCAGTATATAAACTCGGGTTATCTGTATATTGATAAAGTCGCTGCTTGTAATGAAACTAATGCACTGCAAGTATTACAAGCTAAAAAAGCCAAAGCATTAAAGTGGCCTTTAACAATCGCGCTCGCTGCTTTGCCCGTTATTTTTATAGCTTGGTATACTTTAACCTAAAGCGATACTTGCATCTTTAATTGCCTTGGGTATATTGGCGCTCTTATGGTTTTTTAAGAGCGCAAAATGAAAGTTCTTCACACTTCAGACT
>NZ_JAQREK010000059.1:0-521 GCF_028599265.1 Pseudoalteromonas sp. Angola-4
ATGCGAGTTATGGGAATTCAAGGTGTTCGTCGGGGTAAAGCACATAAGACAACGATACCTGACGAGCAACAAGATAAGCCACTTGATTTAGTTAATCGTCAATTTACTGCTGAGCAGCCAAATCAACTTTGGGTAGCTGACATCACCTATGTTGCCACATGGAGTGGGTTTGTTTATGTCGCTTTCGTGATAGATGTTTTTTCACGATACATTGTAGGTTGGCGTGTATCAACGACAATGCACACAGAGCTTATTCTTGATGCGTTAGAGCAAGCTATTTGGCATCGTGGCAACCCCGAAGGGTTAATTCACCACAGCGACAGAGGCAGCCAATATTTGTCTATACGATACACTGAGCGACTTGCTGAAGCTGGAATTCAAGCGTCTGTAGGCAGTGTGGGTGACTCTTATGACAATGCATTGGCTGAAACAATAAATGGATTATTTAAAACAGAGATTATTCGCAGAAATGGCCCGTGGAAGAATGTTGATGCTGTTGAATACGCAACGTTAGAGTGGGT
>NZ_JAQREK010000060.1:0-519 GCF_028599265.1 Pseudoalteromonas sp. Angola-4
GTATAGGAAGCTAAGCCATAAAATGCAAGTACCTCTTTTTGATCTTTATCTTCAATGGGAGGTATTGGGTTTATATCTTCTATTTCGATATTATCAACGAGCATAATTGACTCACTAAATGCCTAACGCCCACTTAAGCGAACAAATATTGTTGGCTATAATTGTGTAGCGGAGCGAAACAGCCAACTGTTTTTGTTGATCTTCACCCGATAAAGTGGACACCGTCCACGTTTCAATTAACTGCCAATTCAAACTCGGCAGGTGATTTATATCCTAAACTCGAATGCAATCTCTGTCTATTGTAAAAATAATTTAGGTAAACCTTTAATTTTTATAATAGTTTACCGCTGCTCTCAAATTTATTTCCTCGAATTAAATCTGCTTTAAGCGAATGAAAGAACGACTCGACTTCTGCGTTGTCAGTACAGCACCCAGGCCTATTCATACTGGCTTTGATGTTTTTGCTAGCCAAATACTTTTGTACAACGTGAGCACGGTATTCTGCGCCTCGGTCAGTGT
>NZ_JAQREK010000061.1:0-518 GCF_028599265.1 Pseudoalteromonas sp. Angola-4
TACAGTGCATTTAGAAAAACTAAATGTCGTAACCGTATTGAATTACTTTCTTGGGCACAACAAAACATTCCTGACGAAATTCGTTAACGTTTGTTTGAATAAATACCATACAGGCACTTTAAGTGCCTGTTTTTATATCTTCTTTAAAAAACGCTGTTGGGGTCTTAATGCTCGACTCATTTACGCTTTATTTTGCCAGTATCGCCGTTATGACAGTGATGACGCTACTGAACTTTTTAACCTGGCGTACCAATAAGCATGTTCCCGGCACGTTACTTTATATTTTTTATCCTTTACTGCTATTAGCTGCCATTGTTAGTTTTGCGCTAATAGGCAAAATTCCTGATCAGATTGCCATTACCCTTGCTAATAACATGATGTTTTTAGCCTCTATTGTGCATTGTTTGTCACTGAGTCAATTTTTAAATTATCATGGTCGTGGCCTTAAGTTTGTTTGCTTATTTACAGCGCTCAGCGCTTTGCTGCTTGTTTATTTCACATTTTTACAGCCCTCAATG
>NZ_JAQREK010000062.1:0-515 GCF_028599265.1 Pseudoalteromonas sp. Angola-4
GTTCCCGTGTTCGCACGGGCCAAGAGGGAATCCGGTGTGAATCCGGAGCTGCCCCGCAGCGGTATATGAGAACGACCGCCGTCATGACGCACTGTGCTTTGGCATGGGAAGCGACGGCTAGTAGGAGTCCGATCAGGACGAGCTCATGAGCCCGAAGACCTGCCAGGTGTGGTCCCGCAACCGCGGGGCCCGGTTCGCGATCTCGCGGGAAGTATCGCAGCGTTCAGGGGGACCACTGTCCCTGCCGCATTCCGCCCGGTCGCGTGCCCACGGCATCGCACGGAGGAATTGCAATGAGCGCCGACCCCATTTCGACCATCCGCGTCCGCAAGCGTGACGGGTCTTTAGCCCCCTACGACGGCAACGAAGTCGCTGCCTCGATCATGGACTCGGCCCGCGGCCTTGACGACGCCGTCGCCCGGGCAACCCTGCTGCAGGCAGAGGTGGAGATCACCCTCTTTGACGGGATGACCACCGACGCCCTCGACGAAGCCGTCATTCAGGTGGCCCTAGGC
>NZ_JAQREK010000063.1:0-514 GCF_028599265.1 Pseudoalteromonas sp. Angola-4
CATTAGCAGCTTGCTCGACTACTTCAATACCACGCCACACATCGCCTTTTGCATCTTCAAATGTTTTACCTAATTCATGACAAATAATAGTGGCTAGTTCGTCATGGTTTTCTTTTAACAGCGCCGCGTATTTCATCATAATGCGCGCACGTTCTGTAATTGGTACGTCTTTCCACGTTTTAAACGTTTCGCTGGCAGAGGCAATAGCCGCGTCCATTTCAGCGTCTGTAGCACAAGGTACTTGCGCTAACACTTCTTGATTAGCAGGATTTACAACATCAATTAATTCATTTGAAGTTGATTGAATAAATTCGCCGTTAATGAGTAAGGGTACTTGGTGCATAATTAAAATCCTATTGATTAAATTGGGTACCGCAGCGTTTTTGTTATAGTTGCTGCGGCTTTATTATTAGTTAAAGTGCTTCTACGGCCATGGCAACGGCTTCACCGCCACCAATACATAAAGAGGCTACGCCCTTTTTAAGACCCCGGTTTTTAAGTGCATGGATAAGTG
>NZ_JAQREK010000064.1:0-510 GCF_028599265.1 Pseudoalteromonas sp. Angola-4
TTATTGAATTGCGTTTCTCTGGAGAGAAGGTAGCCAGTATTAAAGATAAGTTTGGCCGTCGCTTAAACACTGCCAGATTAGAGCCTGTACAAATAGCCCGTATTGGTAATGACTCAAAACAAGATAGAGAGTTTGTACCATTAGATAAATTTCCTGACATGCTTAAAAATACCTTATTAGTAGTTGAAGACCGCGATTTTTATGATCATCACGGTGTATCGGTATTTTCAATTTTACGCGCTTTGTATACCAATATTCGCGCAGGGCGCACCGTGCAAGGGGGGTGTACATTAACCCAGCAGCTGGCTAAAAATATTTACCTTACCCGTGAGCGTTCGTTAGTGCGTAAAATTAATGAAGCTTTTATTGCGCTTATTCTTGATTACCGTTACTCAAAAGATCAGATTCTCGAAGCCTATTTAAACGAAGTGTACTTAGGTCAGTCATACAACCAAGGAGTACATGGAATGGGGCTGGCCGCCGAGTTTTACTTTGCCAAACCTGTTGATG
>NZ_JAQREK010000065.1:0-508 GCF_028599265.1 Pseudoalteromonas sp. Angola-4
AATCGTTCGACTGTACAGCGGGCGACTTGATGGTCGTCAAGCTGTAGCTGCTTCCATATTTTTCTTGCACCATAAACTGACATATTATCCTCCCACACTTCGCGAATGAGTATTATCAGCTCAGCATCACGCTTTTTGCGGTTAGACAGTCGCTCAGGCTCTCTTTGTATCTGTTTATGAGAATAATACGTTGATGGTGCAATCGGCAATTCCTTGCAAATTGACTCGACACCGTAATGCTCTCTGCAAGCATCAATAAAATCCACTATTACTTCTGTTTGCGGTCGAGCTCCGCTTGGGCGAAAAAAGCGGCAGCTTGCCTCAGGATATCATTCGTTCGCTTGAGCTCTTTATTCTCGCGCTCTAAGACGGCAAGGCGTTCTTCAGTTGATTGCGTATTAGAAGAGGGTTTAGACGGTTGAGCTTGAGATTTCTTGACCCATGCTCTAAGTGTTTCTGGGGTACATCCCAGTTTATCTGAAATCGATACTAGCGCAGCCCAAAGAGA
>NZ_JAQREK010000066.1:0-502 GCF_028599265.1 Pseudoalteromonas sp. Angola-4
CTTCTAGTTTTTCGCCCTTTTGCTGCGGTGTTAAACGCACGCTGTAGGTTTTACCATTATTTGGGTCGAGTATTTCACCGTCTTCCCAACTACCGTCACCCGCATAGGTCACATCTTCAATAATGGTCATCCCCAACATAGGCTGATTCTTTTATCACCATCACACTCGGTGCAACGTGCATCTTGATTGGCTTTATTGAGTATTTTTTCAATTTTTCCAGTCAGCACGCCATCTTGATCAGTAATGCGCACGTACGACTTAGCCTCGTTAGTCTCTTCGTTAATAGTTTTCCAAAGCCCAACCGGTGTGGGGTTAGCAAAAACCTCAGAGGTGTTAAATAAGCTGCCCGCTAAAAGGGCTAGTAATAGTATTTTGTTTGTTTTTTTAGTTAATAAATTCATCAGATTACTTTAAACATGAGTCAATAATGGCGCCATACTAACAATCCTTTATAAAACGCTCTACGTAAAAATGCTTTAGGCATACAGCGTGGTATTACAT
>NZ_JAQREK010000007.1:0-183790 GCF_028599265.1 Pseudoalteromonas sp. Angola-4
GCACAGAGGCGCTGCGCGCTACACTGAGAAGTTATTAGCTTTACTAGCTCTTCTCCTTCACTTCTCCTTGGCTTCTCTGTGGTGATAATAATGTTCTCTTTATTTATCAATTAGGTAAAAATTCAACTTACAAATTTTTTGCTTGTCTAGCCCTTCGGGCACGCTTCACGTTCCAGTTCGTCGCAGAGCTCCTCTCGCTCCAGCTTGACAGCAAAACTTTTTGCTTGTCTAGCCCTTCGGGCACGCTTCCGCCCCTAGGTTGCAGTTCCTACGTACTGATATTTACTTAATTTTTGCGGTATAAAGGCACAACTACGCTTTAACCTTCAGCCTTTAACCTTTACTGCTTAATATCTTTATTATCGACACTTACTTCGATTTTTTGATTAAGTAAGTTAATTAGTAAAATGCTACGCATGTCGCCATCAGGCTCTTTATATATTGCTGTAATATTATTGAATGCGTTGTTGTGAACGCTCACAGTATCGCCTGGTTTTGGTATTGTTGATTCGGCAAATTCTGTGCGCTCACATTTAAGTTGTTCTATAAGGCCTTTTGGCACAACCTGGTAATGAGCCCCATAAGTTACAAACCCGCTAATTCCGCGCGTATTTTTTACAGCAGAAAAGTTACCGTTTTGAGACTCTAAGCAAATAAATAAGTAGCTTGGGAATAGAGCAGACTGTTTAACAGTTCGCCTGCCTTTAATGAGTTTTTCTGTGGTTAATTTTGGATAAAAAACTTCAATGCCTTGATTAAGTAAGTTGGTGGCTGCTCGCTCTTCTTGGCGAGGTTTACATGTAACTAAATACCAACTTTTCATAGCAATCCTTACTACATACACAATTGCAACAAACACAACATTATTTTTAACAGCGCGCAATTATAAACAGTTTAGGTTTATTAAGTAAATAGCCTTTAAGGTAAATGCGCACTTACTTTGTTAACAGCAGCAAATGAATTTATTGTTCCCGTTGGTGTTTATATAGACTAAGTCTAGCTTAATAAATATGAGTAGCAGTGAATTTGGCTCGCGTTTGACATACTGCTTTAACGCGGCATAAAGCCGCTGTTACGGTGCTCCTCTCTAAACGCCGCGCCCTCCTAACCTCTTTGTATATTAATGTTTTTATTTTTTGCACATAGAGGAATAAAAGAGAAATATAAAAGGTAACTTACTAGTAGCAGCGAGTTTACCTCGCGTTTGGACTTATTGTTTTAACTGGGAATAAATCCTAAATGCGCCAGCAAGCAAGGCGACTACAATAGCAACTCAGTCAAATTTTGCTTTAATTGTTGTTTGACTCTACTGTTAACTTTACCCTTTAAAAACTAAATATAGATACCTATGCAAATACTTCACCACGGAGCGGTAAATGGCGTGACTGGCTCGTGCCACGAATTAGTTATTAATAATAAAACCAGCGTGCTAATAGATTGCGGGCTTTTTCAGGGAGAAGACGCAAAAGATGATTTATCAATAGAGTTTGATATTGCGCACATTACCGCGCTTATTGTTACCCATTGCCACATTGACCATGTGGGGCGCATTCCTTATTTATTAGCGGCCGGTTTTAAGGGGCCCATTTATACTACGCCTGCCTCGGCTAGCTTGCTGCCACTAGTGATTGAAGATGCGTTAAAGGTAGGTGTTACTCGCGATATAAAAATTATAAATGCCTGCCTAAGCTTGCTAAATAAGCAGATAGTAGCGGTTAATTTTAATACCTGCTTTGAGCTGCCTTGTGCCAACAAGCAAATAGCTAAAGCGCGGTTTCAGCGTGCTGGGCATATATTAGGTTCAGCCTATGTAGAAATAGATGTTGGCATTAATACAAAGAATAATAAAAGCCATAGAGTTGTGTTTTCGGGCGATTTAGGTGCCCCCTACACGCCGCTATTACCGGCTCCAAAACCTCCTTATAAGGCCGACACATTAGTTATAGAGTCAACCTACGGTAATAAAAATCATCAAGGCCGAAAAGAGCGCACTCAAACACTAAAAAATGTAATTGAACGCGCAGTAGCAGATAACGGCGTAGTGTTAGTGCCGGCATTTAGTATTGGCCGCACACAAGAGCTACTTTACGAGCTAGAGCAGCTAATACATCAATCAGCTAAAGGTTCGCCTTGGCGAAGTATTCATGTAATTTTAGACTCCCCCATGGCTGCCAATTTTACAGATCAATATATTAAGTTTAAACACTTATGGGATGCAGAGGCTAAGCGCAAAGTAGCCAAAGGCCGTCACCCGCTAGACTTTGAAAACCTAACCACGGTTGATACCCATAGCGAGCATATCGCTATTATTAATTATTTAGCGTCGCGCCAAACACCTGCCATTATTTTAGCTGCCAGCGGAATGTGCAGTGGCGGGCGAATAGTTAATTACCTTGAGCGCTTTTTACCTGACAAAACAACCGATGTATTGTTTGTTGGCTACCAAGGCCGCGGCACATTGGGGCGCGATATACAAAAATATGGCCCCCGCAATGGGTATGTTTTTATAAACGATACGCGTATTACAATTAACGCACAGGTGCATACCATTAGCGGTTACAGCGCGCATGCCGATCAAAACGGATTAGTTAAATTTGTAACCGGCATACGTAAAAAGCCAAGCCATATAAAAATTGTACACGGCGATGAAGATGCAAAGCGCGCTTTAGCAAGTAAGTATAAAGAGGTGCTGGGTAGTGATGTAAAAATTGAGGTTGGAAGATAGCTTAATACAAAACACTTTTACCACCGAAAACACAGAGGCGCTACGCGCTTCAGAGAAAAAACATAAATTCTTCTCCTTCAGTTCTCTATGTTCTCTGTGGTAATAAAAGTTACTTATAAGGCTATTACTCTACTGGACAAAAAAGAAGTTATTGTTGAATTGTAAGCTTAGGTAGACCTAACTTGCACCTTATAAAGTTAATTACTTTACAGTAGTTTGCAAGTGCGTATAAATAAAGGCTAAATACAGCAAGAAAGCTATAAAACATATAATACTCTGGAATATTATAGACTTCTCCGATCATCCCAACTCCAGCAAAGATTGAAGCGATCAAACAAATTAATGCCAATGTTTGCATTGGAGAGCAACCGATTCTCTGACAGATATGATGTAAATGTTCTCTATCTGGTTTAAATGGAGACTTTTTTTGCTTTACGCGTCGCACCATTATAGCGACCATATCCATTAATGGCACTGCTATTAACCAAAGAGCTGTTACGGGGCGAATCATTGGACTACCTGGGTTTTGGCTGGCACCAATCAACAGCCAAATTACAGTAAAGCCAATCATCATGCTTCCTGCATCACCCATAAATACTTTTCTAGCACGTCCGAATAGACCTAGATTCATTATAATGTAGGGGATCATAGTTACTACTAACAGCATGCAAAGATAACTTAACTTTTGTTCACCGGTAAAGAATAATAAAATAGCGATACTGCCAAATGTTACGATAGACAAGCCTCCTAAAAGCCCGTCTATACCATCAACCATATTAAACGCATTGATACAGCCAATAACAGCAAATACTGTAATTATTGGCCCAACCCAAGATAAATTAACTTCCCCAAGCCCAAACATATTGCCTAATGTCTGCATTTGCGCTTCAGCAAAGTAAATCATAATAATTGAAATACCCGTTTGAACGGCCATTCTAAACTTTACACTCAGATCGTACTTATCATCGAGCACACCTATTGCTGTTAATGCGGTTATACATAACATAAATAAGTTTTCGTGGTTGATCATTCCGGGGTGTGAATAAATATAATGTACAATAGTAATACATATCGCCACGCCACCCACTAAAGGGATATTACCGGTATGGGCCTTTCTACCAGAGGGTATGTCTACAAGGCCAATATTACGCGCCACTTTACGCATCAGAAATAGCATTGCGAATGCTATAACAAAAGTAAATAGAAGATCTAAAATCATATAAAGTTCCGTGTTAACTAGCTAAGTTAACCTAATCTGGTTATTTCAGTTGATTAAAACACTTTAAAAATGTGCTTTCTGAATTTTTAAATAATTACAGCTAAAGTAAGAATTTCCCTAAATACGCTCGTATGTACACTTTTTAACTTAATATAAAACATTGAATTAAAACAACTTTAAATTAACTACTAACGCATCTAAGTAATTTGGTTTATTTAGAACCTTTCTAAACAATAATGAGTAAAATTAAATAGTTGTGCCTTGATACGAACACATATTAGGTAGATTTTATTATTCATTTATAAGTTTAGCAATACAGTGCTTCACTATTCTAAAGCTGAACTCTGAACACGCATTGAATATAAGTGAGAACCGAAGGTCTATTCCACGAGTTAAAATTTAATCGCTGGGGCTTTACGGGAATCACGCTGTACGAAATACAGCTCTCCATGCATAAAATGTAAAGCAAATTACAGTTTTTATAAAAGGGAGCTTTTCAACTTCACGATAAATTTGCCACTGCCGCTTTGCCTTTTTTATTTTGTTCCTTGAAATTGAGTTAGGCATTATTCTGTAACACGTTAGTACCTCATTTAATAGGTAAGCGTGTTTCCCTGACTTTAATAACTTTAGCCATGTTGCATAATCTTGCCCTGTTCTCAGTGATGGCATACTAATATCAGAAAAAGCATTACGTCTTAACATCACAGTAGAACAACCTAAGGTTGCTTTTTTTCTTAGCATGTCTTCATATGTAAAAAAGCCAGTTTGCGTTGTATCTACTGTTTTACCTATTGAATCACCACAATGATCAATTAAGCTATAAGCAGTAAAAGAAAAATCGATGTTATTTCCCATAAAAGCCACCTGCTTTTCAAGCTTATTAGGAAGCCAACAGTCATCACTATCAATAAACGCTATAAAGTCACCTTTAGCATGGCTCAATGAACTATTACGAGCGACAGCAGCACCTGAATTAACCGCATTTTTAAAGACTTTTACTCTTTGGTCTTTTTCTGATATCTCTTGCAGCAATTGGTATGTTGAGTCAGATGAGCAATCATCAGTTACTAACCATTCCCAATTATCTAGCGTTTGTGAGGATATAGACTTATAGGTTTCGAGCAATTCTGAACTAGAATTATAAGTCGCTGTAATAATTGAGATAAGGTGCATATTTAACTCTTCGTTTGAAAAATACTTTAGTAGTAAATTTTGCTAAGATATATCTATTTAAAAAATCCTGCATAGTATATAGAGATAAACCTTAGATTAAAGCTTTAGAAATAAAATAATCATTTTCTAATGTAGTTTTTTAACATTAGCTTCATTTTTTCATAGAAAGATAACTCTGCAGGAATTTTTATTGCCCACCGTAGCATTAGCGCAAAGCGAATATAAAAGGGATAAAAGCGCAATAAGTACCCTCTAGCACAGAATCGACCAGCATGATCTATAGCTCGACTTTCTATATTAGTTGTGTGGTAGCAAGTGGCTAGATCTAAATAACTTACTTTTGCATTAGCCTTAAATACATCTAATATAAATTTATTTTCTTCACAGCAAGGAAGCTTTGTCCCTAACCCCAGGTTAGTATCGAACTTAATATTATTAGCATTAACGAACTCTCGCCTTATAATGATCTCAATAGATGATATCTTTAAAGAATTTGTTAGCTTATGCGAGCTATGAAAAGCATAATTTTTATAAAAATCATTGTGATTCTCTAATGACTTTACTTTAATAAAGTGAAGGTCATCATTGGAGTTTTGAAGAATATTTACTAGCTGCTGAAGAGCATCAAATTCTAACTCAATATCATCATCCTGTACCCACAGCCATTTGCTCTGGCTATTCGCAAGCAACATATTTCGGCTGCGACTTAACCCTGATTCAGTCGTTTTTATTACTTTAACCCTTTCTGATAGTTGGGCTACAGTATTAGTAGGTTCTCGTTGTGAACATATTAAAAAATTGACTCTCTGATCTATTTTATCAATATTTGTCTGAAGATATTCTGTCAACTTATTTAAAGAAGCAGCAACTGTTGATATGGCAATTGTTAACATGGAGGCCTTAACTATTAGAGATTAATTTGTCCTAAAATATTATAGGGTATGTATTGTTCTGAATTAGTCATTTTAAAAACAAAGAACATAATTATTAGGGATATGCTAAATAGGTAGGCTAACTTGCCCTCACCTTTGAACACCCGCATTAAATAGGTTAAAAGCACAATATTTGATATATTAAAAATAATCACAAACCTATCACTTAAGTCCTCAAACTGCATAAACAATATGCTTAAAATAAGCCCAACAAAACTTAGGTTAAAGAATAGCTCAAAGTACTCAAACCTTTTCGCTAACCTCTCATAATAATAAAGTAAAATAAAAAACATTAACGGCTTTTCTATAAATGAGAAAGAAAAAGGTTTTGGCTCACCGGCAGATACATAAGACTTAAACGCATAAAATATGACATTAGAATTAGGTAAAATATCCGCTATCAATTTTATTACATTAATGCCTTGCAAAAACAGCGCGCTAATTAAAATAGATATGAAAACATGCGGCTTGAATTTTTTATTAATGAAAAAGTACAAAGGAAAAACTAAAATCAAACTCACATGAAAGGTAATAGCTGTTAAATTTAATAAAAAGTAAGCATAAGCATTTCTAGATTTTATAAACTGTATTGAATATAGAAATATTGCAACTGCTAAACCTTGCCTTAGGAACATCATATTAAATTGAAAATAACCATAACGCATATAAATTAGTAAAGCGAAGATAGTCATAGGAGTGTAAATAGATACACTTTTGTAAGTTAGACCTATTGTGATTAGTGCTGTAACAACGAGAAAAAAATTAAAATCATCAAAGATAGAGTGAATGATAAAGTTATAAGTTAAGTAACCTTTTTCTAAGCGGTTATTATCAGAAAAATAGATAAATAAGTTAGAAATATACTCTGGAGCGTCGTAAAACACTTGATGGTACACTTCCCAATCTGGCTTAGCACCCACTTCATGCCTAAGCCCTGCAAACAAAGCAAGTATCAGTACTAAAAAATAACCTAAAAGGCTGTAGTCTTTTTTTGCTATAGACGAGTACGAGAAAAGTGTAAGTACGACAACAAGTATAAGATAAATCATTTATCAGAAAACACTATTCATCAAGTTTCAGATCTGAAATAAGTCTTTCATATAAGGACTCTTTATCAAATACTGTATTTTTATCTAAATTATCTCTTCGGAGTTGCTCGTTCCACAGATGGACTGCTTGTGCCCCTTCCAAATTAATATGCTCATCACTGGCAAAGAAAATTTTCTTCCAGTCCGCAGATGAAATTGGGTAATATTTTTGAACAGGAGCTGCATAGTTCAGTAGCTCACCTTTCTTTACAAAGCCAGTAAGTGCTTTGGGTCCTGTAATACCCCACGGCAAATATGAAAAATCTCCTCGCCCCCAAGTTCTACCAATTAGTTTTCTTATTAAAAATTTAAATGTATCCCAGCGTGTAAATTGAAAAGGGTTATCGCAATATTTGCTTAAGTTAGAGAAAAGCTTGTTACCTGCGCTTTTTGTACCAATTACAGCATTGTTGATATAGGTTTCGTTTTCAAAGCCAAAGTCTAATTCGTCATTAATATAAAAAGGCGCCAAACAGATAACATCCATATCCACCCAAAAAGTATTACTACACTTTAGAAGCATTTCGTACCTAAAGTGGTTAGCAAATCCAGCATAACTTCCTTTACCTTTACCTGTCACAGACCCATAAGTAAAAACTTTATTTTTTGGCAGTATGGCATTAGCATCTAAAACCTCTACACCTTCTGGTATGTTTAGTACTTCATCGTAGGTATATAGGTACACCTTATGCCCTGCACGTAAAAAAGAGGTTAAACAAACTCTTTCTAATCTAGATAAAGCTCCACCAATCCATAACGATCTTATTTCTGCCAACATTTAATACCCATTTGTTTTTTCTGTACTATTAATTTTAAATATAATAATAGTGAGTTTTGTTATATAAAGATTTAGAAGTTTTATTTTAACCATTAGAGCATATTACATATACAATCTAACTTTGCTTACAGTTTGTATAAAGGGCCAAGTTAACTTTTTCTTTATTTATTAATAAACTGATATTCAGTAATATATTGCAATACACTTAAGGTAGCTAATTCCATCATAGTTAAGACATAGAAAAGATAGACTTAACTTCCCTATTGAGAAAATAAATTGAACAATATAAAGTTAATACAGTAGACTTTATCGCCTTAGTGAATTTAAATTGTAAAAATTTAATAGAGCAGACAACTGTGTATCATTTCTAGCCTTTCCCACATTCATAGAGCTTAGTGATTGGTTGTAGCCAGTGCTTAATTGAAGGTATCTAGTGGGCCAATCTCGCTTATCATCAATTTTTTTACAGTCTACTCCACTAATGTGGGCTATTACTTTAAACCATATATCATCAGCGCTATCAGCCAACTCCATAAATACTTTTTCATTAAAAACTTCGTTGCTCAGCAGGCCAGGAGGGAAAAGCATGCCTGCACCGGAAGTCAAAAATACATCCTCCTTCAAAGAAAAGCTATTAGCTTCATACTCCCATTTGTTATATGGAAGTATTGTTCCTTTTTTATCGTACTTAACTCTATGCGCTCTAGTCCCAAGAATTACGTTAGGTAACACTAAATGCTCGCGCAGAAGACCTTCTACCATGTCCTGTGGGTAAATAAAGTCATCATCTATAGTTATAATAATGTCATTCGGGTATTTCTTTGCAGTCGGAATATACTTTTTATAAGATTTAATATTAGAAACAAACCCAATTTCCAGCCCGAATTCATATAAGCTCGATAGCGTTAAAGGTATATCACTCTCTGAAAATTCGGATTCGTCTAACCACAGAACAATTTTATTAGGTCTAATAGTTTGTGCCATAATTGACTTTATTACATAGTGAACTTCATGAATCTGTTCTCCATATGTAGTGAACGATACAATTACACTTTTATCCCTTATGTCTGCAAACCTTTTATACTCGTTAAAGTCAGCTAAATCTAGTTGCACCTTTTTGGCTTCGAGTTTAATAACATTTTCCATGTTACTAACTAAAAATGGCATTTTCAGCAATGCACGAAGGTGCTTAAAAAAAACACTCACACTTTTACCCTCTTATTTAATAATTTAGTTAGCTTAGAATATTGTAAGTATAAATAGCTGCGATAAAAAAAAGTATAAAAAGCTAATACTGTAAACCAAATTAGAGCTTTCGAAAGTGGTGGAAAGTCATGAAAAACCACCTGTAATGTACATAGTAAAATTACAATTAAAAATTCAAAATATTGTCTAAATCTAGGGAATGAAATCCAAATTCTTGAAGATATTTCGCACCTCAATACATAATAAATATAAAACGAGATCAACGTTGCTACAGCAGCCCCGCCCGAACCTAAAGAAGGTATTAAAAGATAGTTTAAAGCAAAATTAACACCTAAAGTAAGTATTGACACAAGCATAGAATAATACGTTTTTTTCTTTACATTAATACCCATAGATGTAGCTTCTGACATCGTATAAAAAAGCGGGTATCCAACACAGCAGATAATTATACTTGAAACCAGTTCGTAATTATCAGGAAGTATAATTGCTACTAATGGCGAGAAAATACCGACAATGCAAAATAGATAAAATATAACAAAACCCATTAAGCTAACAACCGACCTGATGTTTTTCTCTATATCTGGGTGGTCTTCATTTTTGTAAATAGCCGGTGCCCATATAGTACTAAAAACAGATCTTATTATAACTACAGCCGATGCAAAACTAACAGCAACACTATATAATGCCAGCTCATTTAAGGAAGATAAGTCTTTAATCATTAACTTATCAATACTTGTCAACCCCCAAAATGCTAAGCCACTTAAAATAAGGGGCAATCCGAAGCTAAAGCCATCTTTTAAATCTTTGAAACTAAATTTATTTTTTTCAAATAAATTTAGAAAATTATAAATTTTAAGATTTTCTATAAGTAAATAAACCAGTAATACAATATTAGATAAAAGATATACATATAAAAGGCCATCAAACATAACCCCTTTTAAGTAGAATATACTTATAAGAGCTAGTGAAATTACTAACTTTGGTATTATTTGAGAAAAAGAAAACTTTAGTGCCTTACCTTCCATTCTAAGGTTCAATGAAAGATACCGATTAATTAGGGTAACAATAAATGACGAAATAATAATAATTGCTATAGCATCATTATTAGTTTCAAAAAGGTACTGTAAAATACTTACTCTATACGCATAAAAAAGATAACTAAATATACAAAGAGAAATGATCCCCGGCATAATACAGGTTATCATCAAGCTGACCTTCTCAGCTTTGTAATACTCCCTCATGTAATACTGATCTAATCCAAGAGTAAAAACCATTACAACTAAATTACAAATCAAGTGATATATAGATACCCGACCTACATCCTCCATAGCAAAGGTCCATGCTAATAAAGGAGTAATTAGTAAGCCTAAAAATGCACTCATCACTGGACCAGTTGTATAATGTAATAGATCTTTAATTTTAACCAATATTATTTTCTCTAATATATCGTTTTAAATTTATAGAGTAATACTCAAAATAACCTTTAATAAAGAGATTCAGTAACATTTAACCTATTTACTTACTTTTAGGGAAATAAAGCCTAATAAGTACGATTGTTACCCCTATAAAACACCCTAATAAAGTACCGAATATACAAATAAGTGCACGTTTAGGCTTAAACTTTTCCTCTGAAACTAATGCTGGATCTATTGTTTTAAATACATACTCATCCCGAACATTTGCGAACATAATGGTTTTTGTTTGCTCTTCTACTAATTTGTATAGCACGGCACGTATATCAGCAATTTTTGTTTTCTCTAATTGCTGAGTTAAAAATTCAGTGCTTTTATTAGCCTCTAACACATCACGTGCTTTCATGGTTTTATTTATATCTTGTATTAACCACTTTACCCATTGCTCTGCTATATAAGGTGATACATGCTCAACTGCAAGTGTTATCATTCCACTTTCTTTGTCTAAGTTTGCATTAACAATCTTTCTGAATTCTTTATAAGCCTCTTGCATTGATGGCTCAGCTTTAAAAGGTGCTTTAACTTCACGTATCCACTTATTTTGCTCTGAAATATAAAGCTCTTCATCATAAACAATGCTATTCGTTTCACGATTCCAAGCTTTAGCAGCCATTAAATTGGGTAGAATATTATACTTTTGAATAAATTCGCTGCTAAACTTGCGTGACTTAAGTACTTCAAGCGCCAATTGCGTTTTATCAACCCCACCACCGGCACCCAAGTTAACACCTGCTAAACTAGCAAGCCCACCAAATTGGCCAGCTAATGCGCCTAAACCACCTTGCTGCTGAGCTTCTGCTGGTGCCAATAACGCTTCAGATTTATAAACATTCGGAAGACTAATAGCGTAAAAAACTGATGCCACAGCAAATAAAATAGTTAAAGCAATAACTATCAATTTGCCTTGCCAAATAACGGTAAATAGCTCACGAAGGTCTATTTCATCATTGGCAATATTATCAGTTACTGAACCATTTGCTTGCTTTAGGTTATTTGAGTTGTTTTCCATCTAAATCTCATAAGTTTAGCTATCAAAATTGTACAAAATGAATATTACGTCTAGTTAGTGTTTTAGAGCTAGGAGCTTTTCGTGCTACCCGACACCAATAACAACAAATAGACCGCCTACCGTTGCATTTAAGCGGTTTAATACTACGTCTACAGATGCGCTTTAAACACGAGAGTATACCGAAGCGTTAGGAAGAATATTCCAGACGCCTCTATCAATATTAGATACCGCTTATAGCCGCTACTGCCACACCTAATTGATATACAATTTGCGTTGCAGTACTCCAAAGCGTTAGTTTGTCCATATGGCTTGCATCCATTGGTATTACTATTGTATCGCCAGGTTCTAACTGCTCTGAGTTATTAGCAGCAAACCAGCCGCCTGTGTTTGGTATTTTTACTGAGCCATTTGCTTTAATTATGTAAATACTGTCTTCATCAGCGCGATCTTTAAGGCCACCACTTAAATCAATGTATTCATCTACACTTATACCGGCTTTGTATAAATGAGAGGTAGAGTAATTAACTTCACCTATTACGCTAATCGAGTCACGCTTGCTGGGTACATATAAAACATCTCCGTCTTGAAGCACTAAGTTTTGTTTGTTTTCAACAATAAGTGGTAAGTCGATAACTAAACGCCCTACCGCTTCAACACTCGCTAAGTCATTTAATAACTTATTCATTTCATCATAAGAAAGTGAATTACTACTTACTGAGTTTTGAAAGCTCTTTGATGCAATGTCACGGCGTAACTCGGTTGATAAGCGAGCTAGCTGTTGTTGTTCTTGTTCTTTAATTGAGGCACGGGTGAATACAGCTGCTTTTTGTTCAGCAAACTCAGAGAAGCCACCTGCACGCTCTAAAAGCTCTGTTAGTGTTTCGCCGCGGCGAATTGTGTATGTACCAGGGAACCTTAGCTCACCTTTAAGCTCTACTTTTACGTTTTCTTGCCAATTTGGGATAGCGAATACGTTAATGCTGTCTTTACTTTGCAATGTAATGTTGCTTTGTAAATCACCACGCATTGCACTTTCAAGGTCTAAACGTAAGTGTTCTATTTTAGACGCGTCGCTTGCAACAATACGCGTAATTTCGGCTTGTTTTACGTAGGCTGATTCTAGCAAGCCACCTGCAGCGGTTACTAAATCACGAACATCACCACCTACCATTAATGGGTAAACACCTGGGAATGTAACGTTGCCGCTAATTTCTACTAGCTGCATAGCTTGCTCAACAGAAGCTTGTTGCTTAAATTTGGCAATAATTGGTGCTAAAAGGTTATGACGGCTAAATAAAGCGTAATCTTCAGGCTTTAACTCAAGCTCGGCTTCTTCTTTTGCTTTACGTTTTGAAATTTCGGCGATAGTAAGGGCTTTATTTTCTTCAAAAATAAACTCTTCTACTTCTTGGTTTATACCGATGTATTTTTCAAACTCTTTTTGCTGATATGTATGCCATTGCTCAGCTTTAAGCTGTTGTTCTTGCTGCTCTTGGCTTAGTGCCATATTAGCAAGTGCTGATTTTTCAGCTTCTTTTTCTTCAAAGCGGCTAAATACTATGATTTTGTCATTAGCTTTTAATGCTAAATTGTTTTCAGGGTTTTTAATAATGGCTTGTGCTACATCAAATTGATGCGCTTCTATATCACCATTTATGTTAATTTCGCGAATAACTAAGCCATAGCTTAAATCTGCTTGTGGCAGTAAGTCACCACGTACTGATTTTAAAACATCAGAAATACGCTTACCTTGATACCATTGATAATTCCCTGGGCGCGCTACAGCACCAATTAAGCTAATAGAGTTTTGGTATTGTGAGCTTACAGAATTAAAGCGTACACGGTCGCCATCTTGCGGGATGTAGTTAATTTGTGGCTTAGTAAAATCTACTGATAGCACTTCTTTACGATCAAAATTGAAACGCTCTACCACGGCGTTTTTAGCATAAGCACCCGGTTTTAGGCCCCCTGCCATAGTGAGTAACTGCTTAGCTGTTTCGCCTTTTTTAAGTTCAAATATTGCAGGGCGTTTAACTAAGCCATCTACAGTAACTTGGGCACCTACTGGTGGTACAAAAACGACATCGCCAGGCTTTAGTACTATATCGTTGCTGCTATCGCCATTGATTAGTAAATCGTAAAGGTCGAAATTAGCTACTGTTTTACCAGCGCGTTTTACTTGTATGTTACGCAGTGAAGCAATTTCAGACACACCACCACTTACAAACAAAGCATGTGATACGGTTGTTAAAGACGATACGCTGTAGCTGCCTGGTTTGTAGGCCTCACCTAATACAAGTATGCGCATACTTCGCAGTTGACCCAGTGAAACAAAGGCTTTTACACCGATTACTTCTTGCTCAACTTTTACTTTTATTAGCTCTTTAATTTCGGCAAATGTTAAGCCTGCTACTTCTACAGGGCTTAAATCGGGAATGCTAATACGCCCTTCACGGTCAACAGTTACATCAAAACTATCGCTTTCTTTCCCGTAAAAGTTAATTTTTAGTTGATCCCCTGGACCTACTATATAAGTGTCAGGTACGGCTGCATTTTCACTAGGCATAAAAGTGGTGGGTTCACCGGCAAAAAGCTCGTAGCCATAAGGCTTTAATTCTTCTGTTTTTGGCTTAAAACGCTCTTCGTCAGTTAAGTCTTCTTGTTCTTTTTCTGGGCGTTCGCCGATAGTTGACTGCTGCTCATTTGAGTTTTCGTCATTTGATTGATTAGCGCCGGTGATCGTAGAAATATCTACACCGTATTGTTTTGCTAGGGCTTCTTGCTGGGCTTTTGGCAACTTTTTAAATTGCTCAATTTGTGAGGCCGTTGGCGTAAAAGCCATGGTACTAAAACTACAAAGTAGAATAAAAGCACTAAAAAATTGTGTAAAAACTTTCACGAGTAGGTATATCCCTAGGTCTACAACCAAAATTGGTGGCTATAATACATTAAATCTAAACAAATAAAAAAGGGACTTTCGTCCCTTTTGTCACTTAAATGTCATTAAATACGGTTTTTGGTTAAAAACTGTAAACTAACGTTAATGATGTCTCTGTATCTGTGCTTTCTTCGTCATCAGCAACTTCTGAGTTGTTGGTAACATTAAAAGCGACTTTCATTTGCAGCGAGCCATTTATTTTTGCTAGCAATGCAGTTTCCGAACGCGTTTTGGTGTTTGAGTCACCGTACTCAACTGATACAAGTTGAGTAAAACGTGCACTGTCTGAAATCTGCCAGTTGTAATCAAGTTTACCCAAAGCAATTATTTCACTGTCGCTTTCGCCTGCAAGTAGGTTACCGTCGTCATCAACTTGCGTGCTGTCGTCTGAGTATTCAAAAAATTTGTAACCCGGACCAAACTCTGCATTTAACCACATATCTGGTTGGTCAATTAAACGTAAGCCGTAACCAGCAGAAATTACAGATTCAGTTCTATACGCGCCAAAGTAGTCTGAAACGTGTGAACCATAAATGAATAAATGAGAATTCTTTTCATTTAATTTGTAATTACCTTGCGCAGATGCAGAGTACTTTTCGTTCGTACGCTGTTTGTCTTTATCGCCGTTGTCATCTTCTACTTCATCTTCTTTATAGATGCCGTCGATTTTGTACTCGTTATTCCAGTTTTCTAGGTGATGTAATACCTTTAAACCGCCTTTTAACGTTGTAGTTTCAGTGTTACCACTAGTGACAATAGCACCTAGCTCGCTTGTTACTTCCCACGTTTTTTTCTCTGCGTCTTCAGCGAATGCGTTAGTTGCAGCAGATGCTGCAACTAACAGTGTTAAAAGCTTTAATTTCATTAAAAATAACCTATTTAATCCTAAAAATTATACTAATTCGCTTAATTAAGTAATCTATTTTGAGGCTGGAAAAACGTGTTGATAGCCAGGCAAAAAATTCGCTATTTAGTTGTTCTAAATGAGAATTTTTTAACGCAGATAGCGACACGTTTAACCCCGCAAAATGATTAAGTATTATTGCGGATTTGTATTAGTCTTGCTTGTGTAAATGTACATCCATTTGTGGAAATGGGATTGTAATGTCTGCATCATCTAATGCAATTTTAATGTTCTCTAATAGTGCCCAGTACGTTGGCCAGTAATCACCAGAGTTTACCCAAGGACGCACAATAAAGTTTACGCTTGAGTCTGCAAGTTCAGAAACTGCAACAGTGTATGCTGGATCTTTAAGTAAACGAGTCTCTGCGTCAAGTACTGACTGTAATACTTCTTTTGCTTTACGTAAGTCAGCATCGTAGCCTACACCAATTACTAAGTCGATACGGCGAGTAGACTCACGCGAGAAGTTAGTAATTGCACCAGACATAATTTGTGAATTTGGTACGATAATTACTTTGTTATCTGGAGTGCGAAGCTCTGTAGAGAATATTTCAATTTTTTTAACTGTGCCCATTTTACCGCCAGCTTCAACAAACTCACCTGATTTAAATGGACGAAGTAATATAATAAGTACGCCAGATGCAAAGTTAGACAGCGAACCTTGCAGCGCTAAACCAACAGCTAGGCCAGCCGCACCTAAAATAGCAATAAACGAGGTTGTTTCTATACCGATTTGCGAAAGTGCCATTAAAATAGTGGCAGCAAATACGATGGCATAAACTATACTCGATACAAATGAGCCTACAGCTTTATCAACTTTCTTTTTATCGAATGTTTTTTCTGTTAAACCTGCACAAAACTTGGCAATACGGCTACCAAGTAAAAAGATAACAAGCGCAATGACTGCTTGAATACCGTAGTGTAAAATTAGGCCTGAATTTTCGTTTAGCCAAGTAAGTATTGAATCCATAGTAACTCCAAATAGTTTTTATTAAGCAATTTCCCGCAAGTGAGTATACATTAATTTACATTTTATTCTCATTAAATAGTAAATTATCACTACAAAATAGTTTTTATTGTCAGCGCTATTACGCTACACACTCTTTATGAACCTTTACTGATAGTAGGCAATTTTATGAAATATTTATTTTTTTTGATTTTTTTTAATTTTAGGCTTCACAACATTTATAATATTATGTATTATGCGCGCCACACCAAACGAGGTGTGTAGTGGCGGTTGTAGCTCAGTTGGTAGAGCCCCGGATTGTGATTCCGGTTGTCGCGGGTTCAAGCCCCGTCAATCGCCCCATTCTTTTCCTTTTGTTCCTGTTTTATCCCTCATTCGTTTTTTAAATTTAAATTTGCTCATCTATCCTACTTTACCTAATACCTTACTTGTTCAGATACTAACATTAGTTTGCTGTTTACAATCGCACAATAATGCACCAATATACTTTACATATAAACAGAAAGTGCTACCTTATTAACGTTTAATAGCATTTAGTATTAGCAAACCACCACTTCTTCTTGGGATATTCTAACGAGCATGATCAAACACGCTATTTTTATTTTATTACTTGGTTACCTTTCTTTTGCTAGCTTGAATGCAAAAGCCCAAAATAATATTTCCTATGTAAAGCTACTTGGTGAACTGCAATATTTAATTTCGCAAAAGCAATTTGATGAAGCATACAAAAGCAGTCAAAAACACTATAAATATTTGGGCGAACCTGATTTTGACTACTTACTTGGGGTTTCAGCACTAAATTCTGGTCTTTCTGCTCCGGCGGTATTTGCTTTTGAGCGAGTAATAGAAGCAAAACCACAGTGGTATGAAGCACGTTTATATTTGGTAAAATCTTATATTGCTGCCAATAATTTACCTGCAGCTAACGCTCAAGCGACTTTATTAATTAATACTGATACTTCACCAGAGGGTGTAAAAAAATCGGCTCGTTCTTTATTAGCAACATCACAGCACAAGCAGCGCTTAACAGAGCGTACATATGATCAGAGCATTGAACTTGCATATGGTGTAGATGGTAACGTTAATGCAGGCACCTCTGAGGATACAATTTTAATCCCTAATTTGGGTGAGTTTTTACTATCACCAGAAAGTAAAAGCACTGACGATAATTATATAAAGCTAAATTATAAAGGGCGGTACTTTCACCCCATTGATCAGCGAAGCTCTTTTGTTTTAGGTGTAAATACCGATTGGTACAAATTTAATGAGCTATCTGAATATGACCGCATTAATACTAATATATCAGGTCGATACCAACAAAAGTTAAATGATAATACCCTGTGGTATTTGCAAGCTGGTATTACGCCTTTACTGTTAGATGGCGAGCTATACAGAACCGAGACATCATTAACAAGTGGAGCTAGTTACCAGTTTGATAAACAGTTAAGTGTATTTGGAGCGCTATCAATTGGCCTTATGAATAATACATTTGACGAGAAACTAGATAACTCCTTTTACACTCTTAATATAGGTGCAAGTTATTTATCTCAAAAATGGTACCAAAGCGTTAGCGCAAACTTTAAAAATGAAAGCGCTAACATTGACGAAGGTGAGTTTAATGCAAGAAGCATTAGCGGAATTTATTACCAAATAAATGCATTACTTAGCCAACAATGGCAAGTCTCTGCACAAACAGGGTATCAATGGATTGAATATCAGGATGAGCACCCGCTATTTCTTCAAGAGCGAAGCGATAACCTATTGATACTTTCTAGCTCGTTACGCTACTTAGTTAATAAAAGTTTAGCGTTGCAATTAGCATTGAACTACCAAGACAAAACCAGTGATATTTCTTTGTTCGAATACGATCGCTTTGATACCAATATAAGCGCAAGTTACTCATTCTAATTAAGGTACTTATGAAACATTTAATTCCGGTATTAACCACCTTACTTTGTGTGAGTTTTTATTCTCAAGCGAGCACAACTGTTGCAGGAAAAACTATTTTAGCCCGAGGCGCTGTACTTGCTACAGATGCCGAATCCGCCCAACAACGAACACTTAAGCGACGCGACACGGTATATGGCGTTGATAAAATAACGACTGGCGAAAAAAGCAAAGCGCAATTTTCAATGTCTGATGGCGGCTTAATAGCATTAAAAGAAAACTCTGAGCTAAATATTGCTAACTATGAATTTAATACAACGACACAGCAAGGCTCTGCCTCTATTGAGCTAATAAAAGGCGGGCTGCGCTCTATTTCGGGTGTTATTAAAAAAAATGGGGGCGCGTACAGTGTTAAAACACCGGTTGGATCAATTGGTATTCGCGGTACCCATTTTGAACTACAGCTTATAGATGGTGATATGTATGTAGCTGTTTGGGATGGCGCAATAGATTTAACACTAGAAGATCAAAGCGTTGTATCCCTTGGTAGTAATGAGCCTTTTTCTTTTGCGCAGGTTACTTCATTAGGGCGCGTGATTAAAACAACTCAGGCACCTGCTGTTTTTACCCAAACCATAGCGACTATTAGTGATGGCACAAGTGTTGAGCAACCAACAGAGCAGCAATCAATAGTACAAAACAATACTTCAGAAAAAACGACAGATGCCGATATATCAATAACTGATGTTTATGCTCAACAGCAATTTCAGGCGGTAAATGATGCAACCTTAATTGACCAAATCGCGCAGCGCCAAGGTGTTTTTAATTACCAAGCAACCAGCTTTGATGTGTCGTCGAGCCTAGGAGAAGTCAGTGATTTTTCTATGTCTATGTCGGTAGATTTTGATAACGGCACAGTTCCCGATGGTGAAATTAGCTTTAATGATGCTGGCGGCAACTGGTACGCAGCTTACAGCGGCTTAATTGATTTAACCAAACTAGATTTAGCCGTTACATTTGCTTCTCATAACAACAATAAAGCAACTGGCCAAATTGATGCTGTGTTTTTAAATGACATAGATACCATCACGGGTGATTTTAGCCTTAGTGAAATTAATAACCCTGCTGTAAATGCCGGTGGCGACTTTAGATTAGAACCTTAAGTAAACTGCACTGTGGGCAATAATTTTATTAACTAGTATTCAGGTTAAGTAACTTGAATATAAAGCTTTTTATTGGAGTATGTAGAATGACAGCAAAAAACCTTTTTTTGCTCGGTTCAATGGTTTTTTTGCTTAGTGCATGTGGAGGCTCCGATGAGACAGCTCAACAAGACTCAGAACAGCTACCTATAGAACAAGTTACACCCACCCCTTCTGCTACACCGATAAACCTTACAGGTATAACGGGTGACTCTGTTGTTACTAAAACACAGGTGTCGGGTGCTGTCGCCTCTAGCAGAGGGATTGTAGGCACAACGGTTGCAAACTCTCAAGCTACAATAACTCTTTCGCAAACTAATGAAGTTATACAAGGCAATATCACTTTTTTACTTAGCCTATCTGATCCCGATGGCATTAGCGCAGTAAATTTAGTACTACCAAGTGTAAATAAAAGCCTAGCACTTTGCACACAAGCATGTGGAACAGATTTTGAGCAGTCGGTTATAGGGTTGAGCCCTTACTTTTATGGCGTTGTTCCTGGTGATCTACGTTTAGAGATATGGATCACCGATAGCCTTAACAATCAGGTGCTTGCAGACGCAGTGACGGCTAATTGGCAACCCTACCAAATAGAAGGCACAACAGCACAGCGAGACGGACAAACGATTAATTTAGAGTGGCAAGAAAACGAAAACTTAAACCGCTACAATATTTACTTAGCAACCGAAGCAGGCATTACCACCAGCAATATAAATACGCTAGAAAATGGCCAGCAGTTTTTAAGTGTATCTGGCTCTAGCTTTAGTGTAGACAACCTATTAGCTGATAAAAGCTATCAAGTTTTAATAACTGGTGTAGATGGCAGTGGTGAAAGTGGCTTTGCTGAGTTAATTAACGTAGCACCGCAAGGAGGAGAGCTAAACTTTGCGCCAAAAGCGGTAAACGATCAATTTTTAGTTAACGAAGATCAACCCTTACAAGGCAACGTTTTAACTAACGACACTGATGAGTACCAAGGGGAGCTATATATAAACACAACCCCTTTGGTTACCCCTCAGCATGGCAGTATTTCACTCAGCGAAAGCGGTGATTTTACTTATACGCCACGAGCTAACTTTAACGGCATTTATGCATTTAGTTATCAAGTAATTAATGAACTTGGGATGACAGATACCGGTATTGTAGAAATAACGATTAACGCTGTAAACGATGCCCCCATAGCCCTTAATAACACATACAATATAAGTGCTGACGGAATGTTATTAGTTGGCGCCCCCGGCTTATTAAATAACGACAGCGATATAGACCAAGATCTACTCACTCTAGATACAACGCCTGTTAGCCTACCGAGTAAGGGTACTCTCACACTTGTTGCTGATGGCAGCTTTGAATATGTAGGTAGTGTAAATATGCAAGGCACTGATAGTTTTCAGTACCGTATTTTTGATGCTCAAGGTGCTGAGGCTATTGCAAGTGTTACAATTAATGCTCTGGATCAAAATAGCCCGCCTACTGCTGCAAACGATAGCTATAGTGTAGATGAAGATACCACACTTGTAGTTGATGCAAGCCAGGGTTTACTTGCTAACGACACAGACCCTAATAATGATACTTTCATCATTGATGATACTTATATTGTTTCACCTGCCCATGGGCAATTGCAATTAGCTACCGATGGTAGTTTTTCATATATTCCTGATGCTAACTACTACGGTATCGATGAATTTCAATACCAAGTAATCGACACTTTCGGTGCCACGGCCACTGCAACGGCAACACTCACAATAAATAGTACGCCTGATACCCCTAATGCTCAAAATGATGAATACCAATTTCAGTATAATCAAACACTGGTTATTTCAGCTGAAAATGGCTTACTTAAAAACGATGTAAACATAGAGCCAGGTAATCTCACCGTTAACACCACTCCCGTAGTTAACGTACAAAGCGGTACTTTGGCACTTAACGTTGATGGGTCATTTTCCTATCAACCCGATTCAGATGCATTAGATGTTGATAGTTTTACTTATTCAGTTTCAAATGAACAAGGACTAACATCCACAGCACAAGTTGTATTAAGTAAAACAGGGTCTAACTCCCCTGCTGAAGCTAATGACGATGAATATACGATATTAGAAGACAGCCCAGCTACTTCGCTAAACGTATTAGAAAACGATACCGATGCCAACGGTGATACACTTACCCTTACTAATGTTACAAATACAATCGGCAGTGCACGCATTGTAAACAATAGAATTGAGTATACACCTGAGCCCAATTACTTTGGTGAAGTAACACTAAACTATACGATTTCTGATGGCATTGCAGATGGCACGCCGGCTCAAAGTAGCGCAATAGCCACCCTAATTATTATACCGGTTAACGATGCCCCCATTGCGGTGGCTGATAGCGCCTCAATGCAAGAAGATGCATCGCCAATTTTAGTTGATGTGCTTGCCAACGACACTGATATAGACAGTGATAATTTAACTATAACAAGTGTTGGCACCGAATTTGGCTCAGCCAGCATTGTTGATAATAAAATTCAGTATAGCTCTGCACCTAATACCCATGGCGTGGCAATTGTATCGTACAGTGTATCCGATAATAACGGCGCAGAAGCAACTGCTAATTTACAAGTAACCATTTCGCCAGTTAATGATGCACCAATAGCAAATGCCGATAGCATTACCATTACAGAAGACGCTACTGCTGCCTTAATAAATGTATTAAGTAACGACACAGACATAGATGGTGATACCTTAACTCTTAGCTCTGCTAGCAGTGATATTGGCAGTGTCTCAATTGTAAATTCTCAAATTCAATATACCCCTGCAGAAAACGATAATGGCACTGCAACAGTCAGCTATACAATAACCGATGGTACGCAAAGTGCTTCGGGGATACTTACAGTAACAATCATCTCTGTTAATGATACGCCGGTAGCAAACCCTGATACCGCAACCATTTTAGAAGATGCTGCGCCAACGAGTATTAACGTAATAGCTAACGACACAGATGTAGACAACGACCCCCTTGCTATTAGCACTGCAAGTGCAAGCATCGGCTCAGTATCGGTGTCTGGCAGTAACCTAGTTTACACACCTGAGGCAAACTTTAACGGCCAAGCCGTTGTAAATTACACACTTACTGACGGCACGACTACCGCCGCAGGTGTGCTTACGGTAGCGGTAACAGCAGTTAACGATGCACCTGTTGCTAATCCCGACTCAGCGACTATTTTAGAAGATGCTGCAGCAACAAATATTAACGTACTTGGCAACGATACCGATGAAGAAAACGACGCTCTTTCTATTAGTGCGCTAACGACCACATCAGGTGCAGTTACAAGTACAGGTAATGATGTAATCTTCACGTCTGAGGCCAACTTTAATGGCCAAGTAACGGTAAATTATACCCTAAGTGATGGTACTGATACGGCTATGGGCGTACTAACAATAACAGTAACGCCCGTTAACGATGCCCCAATTGCAAACCCTGATTCTGCCACCATTTTAGAAGATGCCGTAACAACAAACATTAATGTATTAAGTAACGACACAGACCCTGAGAATGACTCGCTCACGATAAGCGAGGCAAGTACCAATACTGGTAGCGTATCGGTAGCCGGTAGCAACCTTGCTTATACTCCAGAGGCCGATTTTAACGGCCAAGCAGTTATAAATTACACCCTAAGTGATGGCACCGATACAGCCTCTGGGGTACTTAATATTACGGTTACACCTGTGAACGATTCACCAGTTGCCAACCCTGATACAGCCACAATAAATGAAGACAGCTCGACTACTGTAAATGTAGTGGCTAATGATACTGACACTGAGGGCGACTCACTCACTATTACCACGGTTTCGGCTGACTCAGGAAGCGCAACCATTGTGGCTAATCAAATACAATATACACCGCAAACTGATTATAACGGCACTGCAGTTGTTACCTATACAATTAGTGATGGCGAGGCGGCTACATCAGCTACACTTAATATCACAATTAATTCAGTAAACGATGCACCGGTAGCAAACCCTGATACAACCACTATTTTAGAAGATGCCGCAGCAACAAATATTAATGTGTTGGGCAACGACTCTGATGTAGAAAACGATGCTCTCTCTATTAGTGCTGTAACCGCCACATCGGGCACGGTAACAAGCTCTGCAAGTGATGTAATTTATACCCCAGATGCAAACTTTAATGGTCAAGCCACTATAAATTACACCCTAACTGATGGCACTGATACAGCCAATGGCGTGTTAACTATTACGGTTACCCCAGTGAACGATGCGCCAGTTGCCAACTCAGATACTGCCACTATTTTAGAAGATGCCGCAGCAACAAATATTAATGTGTTGGGCAACGACACCGATGTAGAAAACGATACACTTTCTATTAGTACTGTAACTGCCACATCGGGCACAGTAACAAGCTCCGCAGGTGATGTAATTTATACCCCTGACGCAAACTTTAGCGGTCAGGCTAGTGTAACTTACACCCTAAGTGATGGCACAGATACAGCCAATGGCGTGTTAACTATTACGGTTACCCCAGTGAATGATGCGCCAGTTGCCAACCCAGATACTGCAACTATTTTAGAAGATGCCTCAGCAACTAGTATAAATGTATTGAGCAACGATACGGATGTAGAAAACGATACACTTTCTATTAGTGCTGTAACTGCCTCATCGGGCACAGTGACAAGCTCTGCAGGTGATGTAATTTATACCCCAGATGCAAACTTTAGCGGTCAGGCTAGTGTAACTTACACCCTAAGTGATGGCACCGATACAACCAATGGCGTGTTAACTATTACGGTTACCCCAGTGAACGATGCACCTGTTGCAAACCCTGATACTGCCACTATTTTAGAAGATGCCGCAGCAACAAATATAAATGTGCTGAGCAACGATACAGATATAGAAAACGATACTCTTTCTATTACTTCTGTAAATGCTGATGTTGGCGCCATTTCTAGCTCTGGTGCTAACGTTGTTTACACGCCAGAAGCTAACTTTAATGGCCAAGTAATCGTAAATTATATCCTAAGCGATGGTACAGACACTGCTGCGGGAACATTAACCATTAATGTAACCCCGGTAAATGATGCGCCTGTAGCGCAACCTGATACAGCAACAATCAATGAAGATGCTCCCGAAACAACAATTGACGTTATAAGCAACGACACCGATGCAGATGTAACCGATACCCTAGCTATAACAGCCGTTACAGCAGATATTGGTACAGCGAGCGTTGAAAATAATGAAATTAAATATACCCCCGCCTTAAACAACGAAAGCACAGCAACACTCACCTACACGTTAAGTGATGGTACTGATGAGGTGCAAGGTAATTTAACCATTACAATTGTAGCAATTAACGATGCTCCAACGGCAGTAAACCAAACTTTTGCTATTGGTGAAAATGCCACTGATGGAGAAACAATTGGTACTATAACAGCGTCTGATATTGAAAATGATACCCTCACATTTAGCCTAAGCGGTGGCGAAACCTCATTATTTAATATTGATAGCAATAGCGGGTTGTTAACCGTAAATGGCAACAGTGCCTTTAATTTTGAAACAGCTACACAGCACACAGTTAGTATAGATATTACCGATAATGGCTCTCCAAATGAAACCACTACAATAACCATTAATGTGAATATTACGGATGAAGAAGACCCATTAATTCCTGTAGAAGATGATACATTTGGACGAGCGATTAGCGAACAGTTAGATCTTTCGAGCGTTTTTTCAAACGGTGAATTTAACGATAGCATTGAGCTTAACACTAACCTTTATTTTGTAGGTTACAATAACAACACAGATACAGATATCGTTGTTGTTTCTTATACCAATACGGGCGATTTAAACACTGCATTTAATAGCAGCGGCTTTAAAACGATAGATTTTGGTGAAGATGAAACAGGCACGGCTATTATCTCTGGTAATGGCGAGTTATTTATAGGTTATTCAAGCTTTAATGGCTCAGAAACTGAAGCATGTTTATTAAAAATGAGTGCTGCAGGCGTTATAAGCACTAACTCTGGCGACGCTAACAGCGGTACTAAATGTACAACACTGGCTAGTGAATCTGTAATAAACGACCTTGAGTTCACCGACAATAAAATACAAGGTGTTGGCTACACGGTAAATGGTTCAGACAAAGACAGTTTATTTCTTAAATTTGATGTATCGACCCTCGCTTATGAATCAGGCAGCCCAGGTATAGTAGATGTAAGTGGCCAGAACCTGGATGATGAATCGCACGCTATTAAAAACTTTGGTAACTCTAATTTACTTGTAGTGGGCAGCGCCATAGGTGAAGAAGGTGATTTAGATGCAACCATCAGATACCTTATTCCGGATGGCAACAATAACGGAAGTTTTAACTCTGGCGATGCGCTTATATTAGATTTATCGGACGAAGAAGGTGACGATGAGCTACTTGCAGTTGGTGGAGTAGACGCAGCTAACTTTAACGCCTTTTTAGGGGGGTATATTACTCGCTCTTCAGGTGAGAAAGAGGCTGTAATGATCTCAATTGATAACAATGGCAATATTGATGAGAATATAGGGGATGAAGGAATCGCCGTATATAATATTGATGAAAACTCGGGTTCTGCTAATGGCGGCGCACAAATAACGGGTGTGCAATACGCCCCTATGAGTAATCAACTAATCCTCTCAGGTACTACTGGTGTGGAAGCCTCTGATGATACTCAAAACGAGCAACTATTTTCGGCGCGAGTATCTATATCTGATGGCGCGCTTGACACTAGCTACGGCAATGCAGGCATAAACATCGTCTCTAACGTTATCAGTCATCAATCTGCTAATGCATCAACTATTGATGAAAATGACACTCTGTGGCTATCAGGCAGATTTAACGATTCATCTAATGAGCCTTTTGTAACGTCAATAACGAGTGATGCAAATTTAAACACCGACTTTGCAATAAATGGCTATACAAGTATAAATAACTTAAGTGTTAGCTCAGACGACTTATCGATGAATGTATTGCAGCTACAAAACGGCGTGCAAGCCAATAAGTTTTTAAGTGCCTCTATTGCACAACTTAATACTAATAATAAGCTAGTGCTCACTCGCTATACCAGTGCAGGCATCATTGATACCAGCTTTAGCCTTGATGGTAGTAAAGCCTTAAATATTAATGTTGCGTTTAAAACCATTACTTTAAAAGAGCTTAGCGATGGCAGTATCATTATTGCGGGTACACTCATAAACGGTTTAAACGAAGAAGGCTTTATAGCAAAAGTAGACCAGGACGGTTACCTAGATGAAAGCTTTGCCAGCGAAGGTATTTATACCACTGTAGATATATTAAATATCAATATTAACTTTGCAGATGTTGCTGTAGATAGCAGCGGCTATATAGTTGCTGTAGGTTCTTCGACTAATGCTTTAAGCGTAACAAGATCGTTTGCAACGATGTTAAAAAGCGATGGTAATTTAGAAAATAGCTTTGCTACAAGCGGTGCTTACTACGGCAGCGTAAATGAGTTTTTTGAAACACTTTATATAGATGCAAATAAAGATATATATATTGCAGGCAAGCAAGTATCTGGCAGTGACTCGCAATTAATAATGTTGAAAATAGACGATGATGCTAACGCGCTATTTAGCTATACAGATAGCCGCTCTTCGACAGATATTAGTAATAGAGCAGCAAAAATACTCGCCGATAGCGCGGCAAATCTCTATTTAGTTGCTAATGAAGGCACTACGCCAAACCAAGCGGTGATCATCAAGTTACAACCAGATGGTAGCGAAGATACAAGCTTTGCCACTAGTGGTGTGGGGCAATATCAATTAGCATCAAGTTCTGATACTAAAGTTACCGATGCGGCGATTGATACTACAGGTAATATAATTTTATCAGGCAAGAGTGATTCTAAAGGGATGATTGCCCGTATATCAGCTAATGGCACTATCGACACCTTATTTGGAGAAAATACGCTAGGTTATTATCAGGCTAACCAATGCGATGGCACACATCAGTTTACATCAATGCTTTTACAAACAGATACCCAAGTGGTACTTAGCAGTACATGCTTTGATAATGCCTCTAATAATGTCAGTTTATCTAAGTTTAACTTTTACCCTGATGGAGTTAAGCCCTAAATTATGAAAGTTAAATTTTATGGCGTAAGAGGCTCAATGCCATCTCCGGGTGAGCATACGCACCAATTTGGTGGTAACACCTCATGTGTGTATGTTGAGCAAACAAATGGCAAAAGCCTGATACTCGACTCAGGAACGGGCATTGCACAGTTAGGTGAAAAGCTCATAGAGCACACGACCCCCATTGCAATTTTATTAACGCATAATCATTGGGATCATATTCAAGGCTTTCCTTTTTTTAAGCCTATTTACCAAGCCGATCGCGATATAACCATAGTTGTAGGTGATGTTGAAGACGAGCAAACTAAAAATGCGATTTTAATGCAAATGTCTGGCTCTTTTTTTCCGGTTAGCTACCAACACTTACCTGCAAACATTACATTAAACACTCAGCTTGCTTCTCAAAAAAACTTTACTCTAAATAGTTTTAACGTATTTACCGCGCCGTTAAATCACCCAGGCGGCGGCACAGCGTATTGTGTGCATGCTGAAGGCAAAAAAATTGCTTATATAACAGATAACGAATTGGCCCCACCCGGTGTTGTTAAAACCACAGTTACCCAGTGGGCTGAGTTTATTAAAGGTGCAGACTTATTAATTCATGATGCACAGTTTACTACCGAAGAGCTCACGCTTAAGCACGGTTGGGGGCATAGTACATTTAAGCAAGTAGCTGAATTAGCAATGCAATCGTGTATTAAAAATTTAGCGATTATAAGCCACGACCCAGCAAGAACCGATGACGAGCTACTCGCAATAGAAACACATTTACAGGCAAATTATGGCGAGCATATTAATATTGAATGTGCCAGAGAAGGCCGAACTTTTGAGTTTACGCCAAGTAAGGATTAATAGTTATTTCTCGCGTTTATATTCCTAAAATTTATCGCCACCTATTTGTAGGCTTAGCCATTACGCTGCTTATAGCTGCTGTAGAATTATTCTCTAGTGGCGCATTAGCCAAGCTGCTCAATAGGGTCGAAGGTATTATTTACGACTCTAGGCTATTGCTAACTTTACCCGATACTCCCCGTCAGCTCGACGAAACCGTTGTTATTATCGACATAGATGAAAAAACGATGCAAGAGCAAGGGCGTTTCCCGTGGAGCCGGGCAAAAATGGCAGACCTGGTAAATAAACTCACAGAGGCCGGTGTTGTAGTTATTGCATTTGATATATTTTTTTCTGAACCAGAAACAAACCCTGTTAACCAAATTCAATCTAGAGCCCCTGATTTATTAAGTGCATACAAAGTAGCGTTAAATGATATTAAACATCAGGTAGATGCTGATACCACCTTTGCTAAAGCACTCAATAGTAACGATACCGTATTGGGTTTTTTATTAAACAACGATACCTACAAACAGCGTAACCCGTTGCCAGAAACAAGCGTACTATGGCCAAAGAGCGAGCAAAGTAACTCCCAAGTAACCCAGTTTTTAGGCGCTACTGTTAATATACCTATGCTGCAAAATAGTGCTACGGGCAACGGATTTATCAATGCTCACAGCGAAAACGACGGATTTATCCGTAAAGCGGCACTGGTTAATAGAGTCGGTGATAAGCTCTACCCTTCTTTGGCACTTGAGGCAGCACGTTTATATACCTTAGCGAACAGTATTGAAACACGCGCGAGTGCCCAAGGCGACCTGACCTTTTTTGAAGGGGTTAAATTTCATGAGCATTGGATTCAAACAGATGAGTACGGCCAAATTTTTATCCCGTATAAAGGCCGTGCTAAAAGTTTTCAATATTACTCTGCTACAGATGTATTAACCAAAAAAGTTACCGAGCAGCAATTAGAAGGCAGCGTAGCATTTATTGGTACATCCGCAATTGGTTTAGCTGATTTAAGAGCAACACCAGTGGGTTTACAATACCCAGGGGTAGAAGTGCATGCCAATATTTTTGAAGGGCTACTCCATCCAGAAATTTTACCTTCTCAACCCACATGGGCTTTAGGGGCAACATTATTAATAATTACCTTTGTGGGCTGTTGCTTATCGTTTTTAAGTTTTCGTAAAAGCGCCCGCTTTATTGTCACACTTTCAGTGAGTATGGCTGGGCTGGTTATATTGCTTAATTTTTATTTATGGTCAGTACAAAAAATTAGTCTGCCGCTATTTATGCCGCTGTTACTTATTTCCCTATTAGCAGCCTACTTTGTTTTTATTGGCTCTATAGCAGAAATGAAGCACAGCCGAAAAATTAAATCGATGTTTAATCAGTATGTACCGCCTGACCATATTGAGCAGTTAATTCGCCAACGTAAACAGCTTACTCAGCAAAGTATAAAACGAAATATGACCGTATTATTTGCTGATATAAGAAGTTTTACTGCGCTGTCGGAAGGAATGAGCGCAAATCAATTAAGTGATTATTTAAATCAGTACTTATCGGCGACTACAAAAGTTATTTTTGATCACAGCGGCACTATAGACAAATACGTAGGCGATATGATTATGGCCTTTTGGAATGCCCCACTTGAAGATAGCGACCACGCAAAACACGGTGTTGAAGCAGCAATGGCAATGGTAGCAGGCCTTACAAGCCTTAATAAAGCATTTGCTGAGCAGCAGCTTCCTCCCATTAGCATTGGTGTGGGTATAAGCACTGGCGAAATGAATGTTGGCGATATGGGCTCGGTGTACAGAAAAGCCTATACAGTACTTGGAGATGCAGTTAATTTAGGCTCAAGAGTAGAAAGCTTGACCAAATTTTACGGGGTAGCTATTCTGGTTACAGAAGAGACAATGCTTGCTTGTCCACATATTGCATTTCGCTTAATTGATAAAGTACAGGTAGTGGGTAAAGTAAATGCAACTGAGCTATATGAGCCTGTCAACTTTATAGCTGATATAAGCGAAAGCCAGCTATTTGAAATTAAAAAGTCGTTCACTGCTATGCAGCATTACAATAATAAAAATTGGCAACTCGCTCTATCGTTATTTGAAGAGCTAAGTGAAACTAGCTTATTGACTGACCACGTTTACCACATTTTTATTAACCGAATTAAAAATACCGATTTGCAAACTTTAGCACAGGATTGGAATGGCGCCTTTATTCACAAAACAAAGTAGTAATAATATGTCTGAGTACATTAAAGATAGAACAAACCTTCATCACTTTATTGATATTAGTATTAGGCTAACAACAGAAAAGGATGCGAGTAAACTTCTTGAAGAAATTCTACAAGTTGTTATGTCTATTTCTAACTCTGACGCAGGGACTATTTACTCTATTACAGATGACAAGCAGCTAAAGTTTGAAACAGTTATTAATAAATCTTTAGACCTCTATTTAGGGGGAGCTTCAGGGAAGCCCGTTGACTTTCCTAATATAGATTTGTTTATAGATGGCAAAGAAAACGAAACAGCTATTGTCGCTCATGCGGTTAACTCTGGTGAGATTATTAACATACCGGATGTATATGCGGCCCTGCCCTTTGATATGAGCGCTGCGCGTAATATGGATGCGCGTACGGGGTATCGTACTCAGTCTATGTTAACGATTCCGCTAAAAGATCATACCGATGATATTATTGGTGTGATCCAACTGATCAACGTAAAAAATCAACACGACAATATAATCACTTATAGTGACGAACTTGTCACATTGATACGATCATTTGCATCGTTAGGCGCTATATCACTTACAAACTCTACCCTTATTAAGGGAATGGGAGAGCTATTTTCTAAATTTGTAGAAACCATTGCTATGGCCATCGACGAAAAGTCGCCTCATACCGGCGGACACTGTAAGCGAGTTCCTGCACTTACTTTAATGCTTGCTGATGCTGTGCATAAAATTGACCGTGGTCCCTTGGCTAACTTTTTAATGAGTGATGCAGACCGTCATGAGCTAGATATAGCAGGCTGGCTTCATGATTGCGGCAAAATAGCGACTCCCGATCACATCATGGAAAAGTCGACCAAGTTAGAAACTATTTTTGATCGTATTGAACACATTGAAGCTAAATTTGAAGTTATTAAACGTGATTTAGAAATAAGCTATCAAAAACAAATTATCTCTGCAATGAAGCTCAATAGGCCAATTGAGGTTTTACAATTTGAGCGCTTACTCGATACCGAATTAAAACAACTTTCTTTAGACCGCGCGTTTTTGCAAAAAGTTAATGTGGGTGGCGAGTTTTTATCAGATGAAGATGTTGCGAATATTGACCGCATAGCATCTCATTATCACTTAACTATAAACGGCAAAGATACCCCGTTACTAAACGCAGATGAAATAGAGAATTTACAAATACGCAGGGGCACATTAACGCTCGGCGAGCGCGATGTTATGAAGCGCCATATGGATGTGACTAAAAATATTTTAGACACACTGCCATTCCCTAAACATTTAAGTAATGTGTCTGAATATGCATTGGGCCACCACGAAAAACTAGATGGTACAGGCTACCCGCAAGGATTAACTAAAGAGCAAATGTCGATTCCGGCAAGGCTAATGGCCATTGCAGACATTTTTGAAGCCTTATCAGCAGTAGATAGGCCTTATAAAAAAGCAAAGCCTGTGAGTGAGTGTTTAGCTATTTTAGGAAAAATGGTAGAGAACAACCATTTAGACGCCGATATATTCGCGGTATTTGTAGAGAGTGAAGTGTATAAGCACTACATAAATGAGTACGCAATTGCAGAGCAATTAGACTTTGTTGATTTAACCACCCTACCGGGCTATTCACCTATAAAATAAGCCGGCTTCACTTACTCAAGCTATAAAAAATGCCACCTTGCGGTGGCATTTACACACGGGTTATTTCTACAAGTAGAAATTCTTTTTATTTTTGATTATTTTTAAACAAAAATTATGCCGTAAATGTAGCACTTAGGCCTATATCTAGCAATAAAAAGGTAACCTGTAGTTATAGATCACTTAATTAAGCAAATTGGTATTAGTAACCTAAACCTTACTGGGTAATCAATTTTTCATGGCTTATGGTGTCATCGTTTTTAAACTTTGATACACACGTATTTTTCTTCAAGGTATTCATCAAGCCCTTGATGGCCCCCTTCTCGGCCTAAGCCTGATTGCTTAACTCCACCAAACGGTGCCACAGGGTTAGATATAACCCCTTCGTTAACACCAACCATGCCAAACTCAAGCCCTTCGCTAATACGATAGATCTGCTTGATATTTTGACAATAAAAATAAGCCGCTAAGCCATATGGAACATCGTTAGCAAGGGCTAGTACCTCGCTTTCTTCATCAAAAGGAATAACAGTTAATACCGGGCCAAATACTTCTTCGTGGTATATATCCATTTCGGTCGTTACGTTAGTAACAATAAGCGGGTTTTGAAAGCTGCCGCCTAAGTCGCTGTTATCCCCTATTAGGTCTGCGCCTTTATCAAGTGCATCTTGCACAAGCTGCTGCACTTTTTCTTTCGCTTTTGGGTAAATAAGGGGGCCAATGTCTACGCCCTCTTCAAACCCATTGGCTACTTTTAATGCGGCTACTTTAGGCGTAATTTTACTCAGCACTTCATCTAAAATACTGCGCTGAATAAAAATGCGGTTTGCGGCTACACATGCTTGGCCACTGTTTCTAAACTTAGCCGCCATGAGGCCGTCGATTGCTTCGTCTATATCGGCGTTATCAAAAATAATAAAGGGGGCGTTTCCGCCAAGTTCCATGGAGGTACGTTTAATCGTACCCGCACACTGAGAAAGTAACTGCTTGCCTACGCCTGTTGAACCTGTAAAAGTAAATTTGCGCACCACTTCTGAGTCTGTAAGTATTTGTCCGACTGTTTTTGCGTCTTGCGAAATCAGTACGTTAAAAGCTCCTTTTACAAACCCGGCTTGATCGGCAAGGTATGCCAACGCCAAAGCACATAAAGGTGTATATTCAGAAGGTTTTAGCACAAAGCTACAGCCTGCAGCGTATGCTGGCGCCACTTTACGTGTCACCATAGCAACCGGAAAGTTCCAAGGAGTAATGCCAGCCACAACGCCTACAGGTTGTTTAAAGCTCGTTAATCTATGTGTATCGTCGGTTGGGGGGATCACATCGCCGTAACTGCGTTTAGCTTCTTCTGCAAACCATTTTATAAACCCAGCGCCATAGTCTATTTCACCTAACGACTCTTTAAGCGGTTTACCTTGCTCTTTTGTCATTAGCTCAGCAAGCGTTTGCTTGTGTTTTATTATCAGCTCATACCAACGCATAAGCGTATTACTTCGCTCAGTGGCATTGGTTGATTTTAACTTAACAAACGCACCTTGCGCTGCCTTTATTGCGCTATTAACGCCTTGCTCGTCTATATCACTTACTTCAACAATACTTTTTTCGGTCGCGGGGTCGTCAACGCTAAAACGTTTATTGGTTTTATAAAATTCACCATTAATAAACGAGTCACAAAAAATTAGATTACTCAAAATAGACCTCCGAAGTAGTTTTATGGGTTAGGTAAAACGCGTAGCAGCGGGTTTAGCCAAAAGCGATAATTCCTTGACTGTAATTCGACCTGTAAAACGTGATCACTTTAGATCTAGGCCTATTTTAAAAACGCGACATAAAGTCGCTGCTACGGTGTAAGATGTAGCAGCGGGTTTACCCCGCTATTATGATTACGTGGTCATTCATTTAAAAACGCGACGTAAAGTCGCTGCTACGGTGTAAATGTAGCAGCGGGTTTACCCGGCGATTATGATTACGTGATCATTCATTTAAAAACGCGACATAAAGTCGCTGCTACGTGCTTATACAATCTCTTAAACAAAAAAGCCGCTGTAAAAAACAGCGGCTTTTAAAAAATTCTCGTTAATTAAAAACTAGTGCTCTTCATTAACGATATTGAGATTGTACTTAGGTATTTCAACTACTAAGTCTTCATCTCTAATAACTGCTTGGCATCCTAAGCGAGATTCTGACTCTAAGCCCCATGCTTTATCTAGCATGTCGTCTTCTAGCTCATCGCTTTCATCTAGTGAGTCAAAGCCTTCGCGGATCACTAAATGGCATGTAGTACATGCACACGATTTTTCACATGCGTGTGGAATGCTAATGCCGTTTTTAAGGGCCACATCAAGGACTGTTTCGCCCGCAGGCGCTTCAAGTGCTGCACCGTCAGGACATAATTCCGGATGGGGAAGAAAAATAATTTGTGGCATTCTAACCTCTTTAAACGTTGTCTACTGACTGCCCTGTAAGGGCCTTTTTAATTGATGCATCCATTCTGCGCGAGGCAAAATCGCTGCTAGCGTTATCTACTTTTTCAATTGCGGCTTTAATTTCACTTGGTTGCTGCGCGGTTTCGCGCACTTTAGCAAGCTCGCTTATTTCAGCTTTTAAATTAGCAAGTTGAATATCGTCGAGCAAGTCACCGTCGCTAGCAAGTGACGCCTCTAGTGCTTCTATAACACGTAGCGCCTCTACTTGTTGCTCTTTAAGCATACGTGCCTGCATGTCGTCTTTAGCGTTGCTCATTGACTCTTTAAGCATGTTAGCTACTTGGTCATCAGATAAGCCAAACGATGGTTTAACTTGGATTTCAGCTTGCACACCCGTTGATTTTTCCATTGCTGATACACTTAACAAGCCATCGGCATCCACTTTAAAGGTAACTCGAATATGTGCAGCGCCTGCTGCCATAGCGGGTATGCCTTTTAAGCTAAATTTAGCCAGCGAGCGGCAATCGTCAACCAGTTCGCGCTCACCTTGTAGCACATGTAAAGACATTGCCGTTTGGCCGTCTTTAAAGGTAGTAAATTCTTGCGCACGAGCAACAGGAATAGTGGTATTACGCGGAATTATTTTTTCAACTAACCCACCCATCGTTTCAAGGCCAAGTGACAGTGGCAATACATCAAGTAATAACATGTCAGAATCGGGCTTGTTACCTACTAATACATCAGCTTGTAATGCTGCACCTAGTGCAACAACACGATCCGGGTCGATTGATGTTAGCGGCTCTTTTTCAAAAAAGCCTTCAACTTGGCTGCGAACCAGTGGCATGCGAGTTGAACCGCCTACCATTACAACTTGCAGCACTTCTTCGTTTTCGATGCCGGCATCTTTTACTGCACGACGACACGAACGAAGTGTTTTTTTAACAAGTGGCATAGCCAGCTCGTCAAAGGTTTCGCGTGTCACTTCTACGGTGTGTTTTTGCTCGTCAAATTCAAGCACTACATTTACTTTTGCGTACTGGCTTAGCGCTTCTTTACACGCTTTTGCTTTATTGATGAATAAACGTAAAACTGAGGGTGATAATGATGACACACCTGTTTGCTGCTTAAAGTAATCGACTAATAGCGAATCGAAATCATCGCCACCTAAGCTTGAATCACCGCCAGTTGCCATTACTTCAAACACACCTTGGTGTAAGCGAAGTATAGAAATATCAAAAGTGCCGCCGCCTAAATCGTAAACAGCAATAATACCTTCTTGACCCGAGTCTAACCCGTAAGCGACTGCCGCAGCGGTTGGCTCGTTTAATAAACGTAATACGTTAATGCCAGCAAGTTCGGCTGCATCTTTAGTGCTTTGGCGCTGTGCGTCATCAAAGTACGCAGGCACAGTAATTACTGCTCCTAAAATGTCTTGATTACCAAAGCTTTGCTCTGCACGCGCTTTTAGAGCCGCTAAAATATGGCTAGAGGCTTTAACAGGGCTGATTTTTCCGGCATCGGTTTGAATGGCAAGTGAGCCGTTATCTTCACAAAACTGGTACGGTAATTGGCCGTAGCTTTGCTCTATTTCGGCTTGGGTTTTACCTAAAAAACGCTTAACTGAAATAAGGGTATTGGCTGGGTCTTGTGTTGCAGCTTGTGCAGCATCGGTCCCTACCGTGATGCCGCCAGCTTGGTAACGCACAACCGATGGCAACATGGCTGCACCAAGGTCATCTGTTAATGTGCGGGCTTCGCCACTTTGTACCGTTGCAACCAATGAATTAGTGGTACCTAGGTCAATACCTATTGCTAATTTGTGTTCATGTGGTGCCGCGCTCTGCCCCGGCTCAGCAATTTGCAATAATGCCATAATGCTCTTTAAACTCGTGTTGCTCGCTTTACAGCAAGTAATTAATCGTCAAATAAACTGTCTTCAATACGCTCAAGTTCGTCTTCTAATTTATATACAAACTTTAATTTGCGAATGTTGTCAGCAGCTTGTTGATATTGCGCCTCGTCGTTACTTGCAAGTTGCTCGGCAAGTTCATTACTGTATTGGATTTTTAATTGCTTTATTTGTGATTCAAAATTGGCGATAGCGGCCTCAGGATTACTTGCTGAAGCGAGCTCTTCAAGCTCCTCACGCAGTTCCATTTGCTGCATTAAGAACATTGGATCTTGCAGTGTTTGTTGCTCAGCTCGAATATCAACACCTAGTTCGCTGAGCATATATTCAGCTCGTTTTACTGGGTGTTTTAGCGTTTGTAGCGCATCGTTAATTTCAGCGGTACTTTGTACGGCCATTAACTTATCACGGCTGCTCGCATTAGCGTGGCGATCGGGATGCACTGCGCGCTGCAGCTCTAGGTAATGCTTATTTATTGTTGCCAAGTCAATGTTGTAATCAACTGGTATTGCAAATAACTCAAAGTAACGCATAGCTTCAACCAATAAAATTTAGAAATACAAATTTCACAAATAACAAAGCCCTACAATTACTGGCAGGGCTTAAAAATACTACAAAGGTAGCTGAGCTTAAACAGTAAAGCTTTCGCCACAACCACACTCGTCAGCTTGGTTAGGGTTATTAAATTTAAACCCTTCATTTAAGCCTTCTTTGGTGTAGTCAAGCTCAGTGCCGTCGATGTAAACCAAGCTTTTAGCGTCAACAATTAAGGTAACGCCTTTAGCTTTAAAGGTTTCATCGTCTTCGTTAAGCTCATCAACAAACTCGAGTACATAAGCAAGACCTGAACAGCCCGTCGTTTTAATGCCAACGCGCAGGCCTAAACCTTTACCGCGGTTTGCTAAAAATGATTGTACGCGGTTTGCTGCCGCATCTGTCAATGTCACTGCCATGAATTTCTCTTACTTCGCTTGTTTGCTTTTGTAATCAGCAATTGCTGCTTGAATTGCATCTTCAGCTAAAATTGAACAGTGAATTTTCACTGGTGGTAATTCAAGCTCTGCACTGATATCTGTGTTTTTAATAGTTGATGCTTCGTCTAGTGTTTTGCCTTTCACCCACTCTGTTACAAGTGATGATGAAGCAATTGCACTGCCGCAACCGTATGTTTTAAATTTTGCATCTTCAATAACGCCTTCAGACGATACTTTAATTTGCAATTTCATTACGTCACCACATGCTGGTGCGCCAACCATACCCGTTGCCACTGACGGATCATTTTTGTCTAAAACACCAACGTTACGTGGGTTTTCTACGTGGTCGATTACTTTATCACTATAAGCCATAATTCTATCCTCATTACCTGCTACGGTAGGTGCTCACTCGTATTAGTGGTGAGCCCATTCAACTGAATCTAAATCAACACCTTCTTGATGCATTTCCCATAAAGGAGACATCTCGCGTAGGCGACCGATAGAGTTTTTCATTAATTCAACGGTGTAATCAATTTCTTCTTCGGTAGTAAAACGGCCAATACTAAAACGAATTGAGCTGTGTGCTAGTTCGTCATTACGGCCGAGTGCGCGTAGTACATATGAAGGCTCTAAGCTTGCTGATGTACACGCAGACCCTGATGATACCGCTATGTCTTTTACTGCCATAAGTAACGACTCACCTTCAACAAAGTTAAAGCTGATGTTTACAATACCTGGTACTGATTGGTCTTGTGCGCCGTTAAAGTATACTTCGTCCATATCAGCCATAATGCCGTCAATTAGGCGTTTACGTAATGCGCTGATGTGTGCGTGATCTTTTTCAAAATCTTGCTTAGCAATTCTAAATGCTGCACCCATACCTACTAGCTGATGAGTTGCAAGTGTACCTGAACGCATACCACGTTCATGGCCGCCACCGTGCATTTGCGCTTCTAGGCGAGCACGTGGTTTACGACGAACGTAAAGTGCGCCAACACCTTTAGGGCCATATACTTTGTGGCCTGAGAACGACATAAAATCAACTTTAAGCTGTTGTACGTCGATTAATACTTTACCTGCGCTTTGTGCTGCATCTACGTGGAACATAATTTTACGTTCGCGACACATTTCACCAATAGTATTGATATCTTGAATTACACCTAGCTCGTTATTAACGTGCATAATGCTGACAAGAATAGTGTCGTCACGCATAGTTTCTTCAAGCTTTTTAAGATCTAACAGGCCGTTTTCTTCAACGTCCATGTAGGTTACTTCAAAGCCTTGGCGCTCAAGTTCACGACACGTATCGATTACTGCTTTGTGCTCAGTTTTAGCGGTAATAACGTGCTTACCTTTCTTTTTGTAAAACTGCGCTGCACCTTTAATTGCAAGGTTATTTGATTCTGTTGCGCCCGATGTGAAAACAATTTCACGCGGGTCGGCATTAATTAAATCGGCAATGTCTGTACGCGCTTGGTCAACTACTTCTTCAGCTTGCCAACCAAAACGGTGCGAACGTGACGCAGGATTACCAAAATTACCGTCCATTGTCAGGCATTGCATCATTTCTTTTGCAACACGCTCGTCAACAGGCGTGGTCGCTGCGTAATCTAAATAAATCGGTAACTTCATTTCTCTCTCCGCTGCAGGTCAACTTTTATAGTTGACAGCTTACTTGAATGTTTTCCAACTGCTTAATTGCATTATTGATGCTGTTATCTTGGCGAGATGCGATTTCTTTCACATCTGATTTTTCCACCAATTCAGCTAAGGTAATATTATTTAAAAACTCTTCGATACGTGCGCTTAAATCAGACCATAGGTTGTGAGTTAAACAACGCATACCGCTTTGACACCCGGTATCGGCACCTTGGCAACGTGTTGCATCTACCGATTCGTCTACGGCGCTAATTACATCGCCAACAGAGATAACCGCGGCTTCTCGTCCTAGCAAATAACCGCCACCAGGACCACGAACCGAGCTCACTAAGCCATTTTTACGTAAACGGGCAAATAATTGCTCAAGGTAAGACAAAGAAATTTCTTGTCTTTGTGAAATATCAGCAAGGGCAACAGGACCTACACTCGCATGTAGTGCAACATCCAGCATAGCTGTTACGGCATATCTGCCTTTTGATGTTAACTTCATAACGCCCCCCGCACAAAAGAGTGCAAATTTTAATTACCAGAGTAAAATAGTCAAGTATTATCACTTGATAAAAATTTGATTAAAGAACACTGTTCTATTAACAAATTTTTAATACCTGACCTTTTTGGTCAAGTATTAGGTGTATTGTAATTACTTGAGTGTTTTAGTCAAGTATTAGCTCGTTATTTACCCGCAGGTTTTTATAACCAATCGCTATACCTTACTTAGGAATAGATTTATTAATTGAGGTAAGAATACCGCGCAATATGTTTAGCTCTGCCTCTTCTGGGCGTGCACGGTTAAACAAACGGCGTAGCTTGGTCATTACTAAACCTGGATGCTGCTTAATAATAAAACCAGTGTTATCGAGCGTCTCTTCTAAATGCTCGTAAAATAACTCTGTTTGTTTTGAGCTTGGGTAAGCAGTCTCATCGTCTGCTTGCTCAGCCTTTGGCTGCTGATTTAAAAACGCCATACGCGTTTCGTAGCTTAGCGTTTGTACCGCCATAGCTAAATTAAGCGAGCTGTACTGTGGATTTGCAGGAATACATACATGGTAATTACACAGCTGTAGTTCTTCGTTAGTTAATCCGCTGTTTTCACGGCCAAATACAAGCGCTACAGGGCCGTTTACAGCCTCAGCAACTAGCTTTTCACCGCACTCACGTGGCTCAACCATAGGCCAAGACAGCGTGCGTGAACGAGCACTCGTACCAATAGTTAATGCACAATCGGCAATGGCATCAGCCACAGTGTCAACAATAACCGCATTGCCTAAAACATCGGTTGCACCGGCTGCTAAGGCGCTTGCATGGCTGTCTACTTCACAAGCAGGGTCCACTAAATACAGTTTTGATAAACCCATGGTTTTCATGGCGCGAGCCGCCGAACCAATGTTGCCAGAGTGTGAGGTATTAACTAAAACGATGCGAATATCATCTAAGATCATTGCTGTGCTACTTTACTATGCCAAAAAATTGTGCGAATTCTAACATAAAAGCGCGCTAAGATCCTAGATGTCGCTGCAAGCAGACTATGGTTGCAGCGACACTAGATCCTTAAAGCCGATCAACACGCTAAATGCCGTTAAACCATGGCCGCTTTTACATACACATCAAAACGGTTCTTTTTTGTTTTAATTTGCATGCTGGGGGTTTGGTTGTTTAAAAATGGGGCGTAATCGGGGCGTTTAACTACCACACGCTTACTGGCAAGTGGGTAGGCGAATTCAAGTAAGTCATCGGCGTCGGTATCTGCGCCTACTAATGCCTGAAATACGCGCATTTCTTTTTTAACTAACGCTGATTTCTCTCGGTGTGGAAACATAGGATCTAAATACACTACATCGGGCATGCTCTCGCACTGCTCTAATAACGTGTGGCTTGAGCCAAACACTAAGCTCATATTTTGCTGCATCCATGAACCAATCTCTGCATCTTCGTAAGCGCGTTTTAAGCCATCAAACAATAAAGCCGCTACCACAGGGTGGCGCTCATGCAGTATAACCTTACAGCCAAGTGACGCTAGCACAAAGCCATCTCGGCCAAGCCCGGCAGTAGCATCAAGTACAACAGGGGTTGCGCCTTTATTTAACCCTACCGCTTTTGCGATTGATTGGCCTTTGCCACCGCCAAACTTACGCCTGTGAGCAACTGCACCTGTTACAAAGTCTACGTTTATTGCGCCAAGTTTAGGCTCATCGCTTTTTAAAAGGCTAAGGCCTTTATCGTCGTAATGCAGAGTAAAACCGCTACAACTTTGCGCCCATTGGGCTAAGTTAAAACGCGTTTCTAGCTCATTTAAATATGGGCGACACTCTTTAAAAGCACACTGAATAACCACTACACACTCCGACGAAAAATTTCAGCTGCAGTATAACAAGCGTTAAAGCACTAAAATAGCTCTATATCGCTTTGATGCGCAAGACTATGTGAGCTGGCCTCCTCTACTTTAGAGCGTAAGTTGCACAATAATTCGTTGCGGCTCTCGGTCACTTGTTTAAGCTGGTACTTTATAAACGCTAAATCACTGTTTGCGGTTACTAGCAGTTGCATAGTTTCGTCTAATTGCGACATATATAAAGTTAAATCAGCTGGATTGGCGTGTGCTTGTGTTTGCTTAATTGCACAGTTAAGTTCATGAAGCTGCTCTATAAACTGCCTTGTGTAGTCGTTTTGTACAACATTTTGGCTGGTAAGCTGCTTTACTATATCTTGCAAAGCAGTGCTAATTTGGGTGGCTTGTTCAAAGCTATTTTCGTTTCTTTCCATAGCAACGACCTTTTCGTTTGTCACTTCGAGTATGTGCGGGAATAAGTCTTTATAACGGCCGTATAAAGCACGATTATCAGCCGGCATATTTTTAATTAATAAAGATATTTTGGGGTAGTTAATAATGGTGCTGCTACCAATATCCACAAACCGATTGGCATTACGGTGCTGCTCTAAAAGCTCCTGCTCGAGCGGACATACACCACTTTCTAAACTATAAAAATAGCTCCCCCCTTGATACCAAAACACAATAACCACGTCTAAATTAAACGGGCTAAAAAAGGCAAGCAAGTGCTCGCTTAACGACTGAAAGTTATGAGAGTGATAGCTTTGCCCCACAAACCTAACAATACGCCCCATATCCCCAGACTCTGCCAAGGCCATTGCGGCGGTATCTTGCGCTTTAGCTACATCAAATTTTAGCTTTTCACATTGCTGCCGGTACTCGTAAAGCACTTTAATGCGTGCCATTAGCTCTTCGGTGTTGAAGGGTTTTATGATGTAGTCAGATGCGCCTACGCTGTAGCCTTTTACTCTATCGTTAAGCTCCACCTTAGAGGACAAAAACATAACGGGTATATCGTGTGTTGACTCATCTTCTTTTAGTGCTTGGCATACTTGGTAGCCGGATTTACCGGGCATTTCTATATCAAGTAAAATTATGTCGGGCGTGTGCTTTTTGGCTAGCTTAAGTCCTTGTTCGCCATCTTTAGCGTGAATAAGCTTACAAAAGCCTGCTAAAGCCTCTTCAATAATTCGATGAACATACAAATCGTCATCAATCGTTAGTACCAACTTTGCCATGCCCTAGTCCATTTTGCTGCGTATACACAAAGCATAGTACGGGAGGTTAAAATTACTAAAAACAATTGACCAATATATTAAAAAACATAAAAAAAGCGCCATATAGGCGCTTTATAAGGTTAAGTAGTTGTTTATGCAGCTATACCACTGTGACGCAGTAGCGCATCAACATTTGGCTCGCGACCACGGAACTTTTTAAATAACTCCATAGGTTCTTCACTGCCGCCTTTTTCTAAAATATTTTCTAAGAAGGCTTTACCTGTTTCGGCGTTAAAAATACCGTCTTCTTCAAATTTAGAAAATGCATCGGCAGAGAGTACCTCAGCCCATTTGTACGAGTAGTAACCGGCGCTGTAGCCACCTGCAAAAATATGACTAAAGCCATGTTGAAAACGATTAAACTCAGGCGGGTTAACCACCGACGTGCGGCTACGTACGTCGTTTAAAATCGCTTGAATTTGGCACTCTTGGTTTGCCTGGTAGTCGTGGTGGATTCTAAAATCGAACAATGAAAATTCAATCTGACGCAGCATTTGCATGCCAGAATTATAGTTTTTAGCGGCCAGTAGCTTATCAAGTAGCTCTTTTGGTAATGGCTCACCACTTTCAAAGTGGCCTGAAATAAAGCTCAGCGCTTCTTCATCGTAACACCAGTTTTCTAAAAATTGGCTTGGTAGCTCTACGGCATCCCATGCAACGCCGTTAATACCAGCAACAGGAGCAGCATCAACTTGGGTAAGCATGTGGTGTATACCATGGCCAAATTCGTGGAAAAGCGTGGTTACTTCGTCATGTGTAAATAGCGCCGGTTTGTCGCCTACCGCTTTATTAAAGTTACACACTAAGTATGCCACGGGTGTTTGTAATTCGCCGCTGGCGCGCACTTTACGCCCCATACAGTCATCCATCCACGCGCCGCCACGTTTGCGCTCGCGTGCATATAAATCAAGATAAAAACGACCACGCAATGTGTTACTGCTATCAAAAATTTCAAAAAAGCGAACATCGCTGTGGTAGCTATCAAAGTCGCTTACTTCTTTTACCTTAATACCAAAAAGGCGGCTAACGGTTTCAAATAAACCGCTAAGTACTTTATCTGCAGGGAAATAAGGGCGCAGTACTTCATCTGAAATTGCGTATTTTTCTTGCTTGAGCTTTTCGCTGTAGTAACCAAAATCCCATGCTTGAAGCTCAGTAATACCATGGTGTTGCTCAGCATAGGCTTTTAGCTCTGCCACTTCTTGCTCTGCTTGAGGCTTAGACTTAGCGGCTAAGTCTTCTAAAAATGAGAAAACTTGCGCTGGCGACTCAGCCATTTTAGTTGCTAATGATTTTTCAGCGTAGTTATTAAACCCTAACAGCTGCGATAGCTCATGGCGTAGTGCAAGCTCTTCTTTCATAATGGCTGAGTTATCAAACTCACCCGCATTGGGGCCTTGATCTGAAGCGCGCGTACAAAATGCTGTGTAGGTTTCTTTTCGCAGTTCGCGGTCATCTGCATAGGTCATTACCGGTAAGTAAGACGGAAAATCAAGCGTAAATACCCAGCCGTCTAAACCTTTGCTTTTAGCTGTTTCGCTAGCAAGCGCTAATGCCGACTCTGGCAAGCCTGCCAATTGGCTTTCATCGGTAATGTGTTTATGCCATGCAAGCGTTGCATCCATTACGTTGTTGCCAAATTTAGAGGTTAGTTCAGATAAACGCGTGCTAATTTCGCCGTAGCGCTTTTGATCTTCTGCTGATAATGCAATGCCTGAAAGTTTAAAATCACGTAGGGCGTTGGTGATGGTTTTTTGCTGCGCAGTGCTGAGTGTTTTAAATTCATCGCTGTTATAAAGCGCATTATACGCTTCGTACAAGCCTTGATGCTGCCCGACAAATGTTGAGTACTCAGATATAAGTGGTAAACATTGCTCGTAGGCTTCACGCAGCTCGTCGTTATTCATGACTGAATTAAGGTGCGATACCGGTGAAAACATACGCGAGAGTTTATCGTCGGCTTCTTCAAGGGGTAATACTAAATCGTTCCATGTAAACGAGCCTTTCGCTAACACGTCATCTATGGCTTTACGACATTGCTCTATACCGTGCTTTAGTGCCGGTACTACGTACTCTGGCTTTATTTTTGAAAACGGGGGTAAGCCTTCTAGGCCAATGAGTGGATTTGTTTGTGCTTCGCTCATGAATTTTCTCAATTTAATTGACTATGAATTTGAAGTTGGGGCAAAACGGTGAAATACAAGCCTCCATTAATGGGTCTAATATAGCTTAGGATGAAACTGATCGGCATAATAAACAATTTCGTTTGTTGTATTTATCAGCTTTTTAGCGCGCCGCGCTGGGTGACTTGCACTTAGCATATGCTATCATCGGCACATTATAGTTAAATATATTTTTTGAGGATAAAACATGGCTCAGCATTTTGATTACATTGCGATTGGTGGTGGTAGTGGCGGTATTGCCTCTGCTAACCGTGCGGCAATGCGTGGCGCTAAAGTAGCGCTTATCGAAGCAAAACACATGGGCGGCACCTGTGTTAATGTAGGCTGTGTGCCTAAAAAAGTAATGTGGCATGGCGCACAAGTTGCTGAAGCAATTAACTTATATGCACCTGATTACGGCTTTAACGTAGAAGTAAAAGACTTTAACTGGAGCAAACTCGTTGAGAGCCGCGAAGCGTACATTGGTCGCATTCACAAAGGATACGACAACGGTTTAGCGAACAATGGCGTAACCGTAATTAATGGTTTTGCTAAATTTGTTGATAGCAAAACCGTAGAAGTAAACGGTGAGCATTACACGGCCGATCATATTTTAATTGCAGTAGGTGGACGTCCGCATACTCCTAATATTCCAGGTGCTGAGTACGGTATAGACTCAAATGGCTTTTTTGAATTAACAGAGCAGCCAAAGCGAGTAGCGGTAATTGGCGCAGGTTACATTGCTGTAGAACTTGCCGGTGTACTACATGGTTTAGGCACAGAAACTCATTTATTTGTACGCAGACACGCGCCGCTTCGTAATTTTGATACGCTACTGGTTGAAACCTTGGTAGAGATCATGAAAAAAGAAGGCCCAACACTGCATACCGAATGCTCGCCTAAAGAAATTGTTAAAGAAAGCGATGGTAGCTTAACCATTCATTTTGAAAATGGTTACAGCCAAAATGTTGACCAAGTAATTTGGGCTATTGGCCGCGAGCCAAGCACCGATGTAATTAACATTGCAGCAGCAGGGGTTGAACTAAATAGCTCTGGTTATGTAAAAGTAGATGAATATCAAAATACAAACGTACCTGGTATTTATGCTGTGGGCGATATTATTGAGCACGGTATAGAACTTACGCCTGTCGCTGTTAAAGCCGGTCGCACCCTATCAGAGCGTTTATTTAATAAAGACCTACCTGATGATTTAAAAATGGATTACAGCCTTGTACCTACTGTGGTATTTAGCCACCCACCTATTGGTACTATTGGTGAAACCGAGCAAGAAGCTATTGCTCGCCACGGCGAAGAAAACGTAAAAGTGTACAAGTCGGGCTTTGCCGCTATGTACACAGCCGTTACACAACACCGCCAACCGTGTGCAATGAAGCTTGTATGCGTAGGCCCTGAAGAAAAAGTAGTTGGCTTACACGGCATTGGTTTTGCCGTTGATGAAATGATTCAAGGCTTTGCGGTTGCTATGAAAATGGGCGCAACTAAAGCTGATTTTGATGCTGTTGTTGCACTGCACCCTACAGGCTCAGAAGAGTTTGTGACGATGCGCTAAGCAAATTCTGCTTATAACGTTAAAAGCCCTTACTATGTTTTAGTAAGGGCTTTTTTATGCTTAACGCATTTAACCCTATACAGCACAACTAATTAACTCAACTTATTACAAAAAACACATCATAAATACATAATACAAAAACATAACCCATTAATTTAACAGCAAAAAACTTAGACAGATAAATTTATAAAAAGTTTCTATAATGTTTTGGCTTTTAGCTATTTTTATAATTAAACTGCCGCGCATTGTTTTCTATTTGAGCTTTTATATGTTTTTACTGCGATCTTTTATTTACTTATTATGCTTAGCAGGTGTGGCTTTTTTAATTCAGCTTGAAGGTTTTGATTTACAGCAAAATGCACTTTACAGTGAAGAAACACTAACCGAACACATGCAAGATATTTTAACCTTTTTAAGTTGTATGCTGTTTTTCTACGCCTCACGTATTCACTCTGATCTTAAAATAGCCGCACTGTTACTGGCTGCATTGACAGCTGCTATGTTTGTTAGAGAATTTGACACCTATCTAGATATGTATGTATTTGATGGCGCATGGCAAGCAATTGTATATACGCTATTAGCGAGCGTACTACTTTACTTAAAAGCCCAACGAGGCTTTATTTACAGCTCGTTAAAAGCCTATGCGCAAACACCGAGCTATGGTATTTGCCTATCTGGCTTAGTGACCTTACTCGCTTTTTCAAGAATGATGGGCAAAGGCGAGTTTTGGCACTCAGTTATGGGAGAACAATACGTTCGGGTCGTTAAAAATATTATTGAGGAAGGCATAGAAACCTTGGGTTACACGCTTATTTTTATCGCTGCCATTGAGCTTGTATTGTTTTGCCAAAAACACGTTAAACACACGCAGGTCTCTATTACAGAGCAAACAGCCTAGCTGCTAAGTAATACCGGTTTAATTAAGTAGTAGCCATTCTAGCGTGCAAAATAAAGCGCTAATAGGGTTTTAACGCTATTCACCTATTGCTATAAATGGCTCATGTCTTAACACAATTGGTATAAGTGATTTTATGTAGCTTAAATTTGCTAATTGGTTTGATTACTCAATATACTTAGCGTGCCTATTGCTACTCGTATTTGGAAGTTATGATTAAAGACATACTCATGCACCCTTTTTTAGTTTCTGTGCTCGTGCTTGCCATTGCATTTGTGCTTAAAGTACTGGTTGATAAACTAGCAAGAAACCGCGCTGAAAAAAAAGAAAAAGACATTCGTTACATCACTCATAACATTAAGCACTTTATTAATTTTGTTATGGTGTTGTCGCTGCTATTTGTGTGGTCGACCGAAATACAAAATTTTGCGCTGTCTATTGCTGCGTTTGCAGTGGCTATAGTGCTTGCAACTCGCGAGTTTATACAATGCGTTATAGGCTTTTTTTACCTAGTTACCACCCGCCCATTTAGAGTAGGTGATTGGATACAAGTAGGTGACTATTTTGGCGAAGTAGCCGAAACAGACTGGGTAAAAACCACCATGCATGAAATAGACATGCACACTTATCAGTTTTCGCGCAAAACAATTTATATACCAAATAATAAGCTGATCACCAGCTCAATTAAAAACCTTAATTATGTAAAGCGCTTTGTTACTCATCATTTTACTATTGTACGCAGAGAGAGCTTTAACCCTTATGTTATTCATGACAAATTAGTCAATCAGGCAAAACTATACTGCGAAGAGTTTCACGATGTAGCAACACGTTATAATTCGATGATAGAGCGTAAACTCGATGCCAAAATTTCAGGTCCGGCACCGGTTATTCACTTTGGCACTACAGAGCTTGGAGAGTTTAAAGCAAGCTTTACGCTATTTTGCCCAACCAACAAAGCGCTTGAAATAGAGCATAAATTAACTGAGTGTTTTATGGCTTTGTGGTACGAACAGGCGAAGAAGAACAAAGAAGAGCAAAGCGAGGCGTAAACCTCGCATTGGTAACCTATAAAGCGCGAATTGCTTCGTGCTTTATTGTTTTATGCGGTGCCACCTACTGTAAGTTGGTCTATTTTAAGGCTTGGTTGACCTACCCCTACAGGAACGCTTTGGCCATCTTTACCGCAGACACCTACGCCTTTATCAAGGGCTAAATCGTTGCCTACCATAGAGATATGCTGCATCACCTCTGGGCCATTGCCAATCAGTGTTGCACCTTTAATTGGCTGGGTAATTTTACCGTTTTCAATTAAATACGCCTCTGATGCGCTAAATACAAACTTACCTGAAGTAATATCTACTTGGCCGCCACCAAAGTTTGGTGCAAATACCCCTTTTTTAACTGAGCTTATAATATCAGCTTGGCTATGCTCGCCCCCTAACATGTAGGTGTTGGTCATACGCGGCATAGGTAAATGCGCATACGACTCACGACGTGCATTACCCGTTGGGTTTACACCCATTAAACGCGCATTGAGCTTATCTTGCATGTAACCTTTTAAAATACCGTTTTCGATAAGTACATTATAAGCTGCAGGTGTGCCTTCATCGTCAACGTTAAGTGAACCACGGCGATCGGCCATGGTGCCATCATCAACTACTGTACACAGCTCAGACGCTACTTTCTGTCCCACTTTACCGCTAAATGCCGAAGCCCCTTTACGGTTAAAGTCGCCTTCAAGGCCATGGCCTACCGCTTCGTGTAGCAACACGCCAGGCCAGCCATTGCCTAACACAACTTCCATTGTGCCAGCCGGGGCATCAATTGCCTCTAGGTTTACTTTAGCTTGGCGTACTGCTTCTTCGGCAAAGCCCATCCAGCGCGGCTTGCCTTCAACTAGTTCTTTAAAGTAACCATAATCTAAGCGTGCGCCGCCCCCTGCACCACCGCGCTCACGGCGGCCATTTTTTTCAAGTAAAACGGAGCAGTTTAAACGAATAAGCGGGCGTATATCGGTAGCAAACGTGCCATCGCTGGCAGCAATTAATACCTCTTCGTATACAGCCGACATTGAACTAATTACTTGCTCAGCATCAGGGGCGAGTTCGCGTATGTAGTTTTCAAGCTCACGCAATAAACTCACTTTATCGCTGTCACTCATGCTTGATATTGGTTGATGCGGGGCAAATTGCTCTTTTGCTTTCACATCGCTAAATACTTTAATGGTTTTATCTTCGCCTGCATCGGCAATGCTACGAGCTGCCGTTGCGGCTTTATTTAACGCTTCAAGGTTAATGGCATCAGAGTAAGAAAACCCTGTTTTTTCACCACTAACGGCACGCACACCTACTCCGCGCTCAACATTGTACGAGCCTTCTTTTACTAAGCCGTCTTCAAGCACCCAAGACTCATGATGGCTTGATTGAAAGTATAAATCGGCGTAATCCACTTTATGCTGATGAATATACCCAAGCGTTTTTTCGAGTTCTTCTCGATTTAGCTGGCTGTCGTGTAATAAATGCTGTTCAACCGAATTCATAATAAATGCTCTCTAAATCGTTGATGAGATTGCACGGGCATATCTCTTCTAATTTTATTTAACTGGTTTAGGTCGGCGTAACCGCTTATAAACCCTACCCCACTTTCAAGCGTTGCTATTTGCTCGCCCCATGGTGAAATAATAATACTGTGGCCGTATGTTTGGCGGCCATTTTGATGCGTTCCATACTGCGCCGCTGCAATAACGTAACATTGCGTTTCTATTGCGCGTGCTTTTAATAAGGGTTGCCAATGTGCTTGCCCTGTAGGGAGTGTAAAAGCACTGGGCACTAAAATTATTTCAGCCCCTTGGCGCGTAAGTGCGCTAAATAATCCGCTAAAGCGCAAATCATAACATACTGTTAAGCCAATTTTACCAAACGGTGTAGCAACAACCACCACATCATCGCCTGCCTGAGTAAAGTCTGACTCTCGATAGCTGGCGGTTTTATCGGCCACATCAACATCAAATAAATGCATTTTATTATACGTGGCTACGCATTCACCTTGGCTATTAAATAAGTGCGAGGCCGCAAAGTATTTATTATTTTTGTGTGGCTCAGGGATGGTGCCCGCATTTAACCAAATATTATGCTTTTTACACAATGCACTTAATTGCTGCTTGTAGTGAGTAATACGTTTAGCAACCGCTAGCGTATCATGGCCACTTTTACTAAATACTAAAAACGCCTCGGGTAAACATACAAGCATTGGCCTGGCTGCGGGGAGTTTATTTAACGCCTCGCCAAGGGTTGCCATGTTTTCGTCGGGGTTGGTGCCTGAGCACATTTGCAAAGCAATTATATTGGCGTTTAGCGTACTCATTGTGTTGCTGTTACCGCGGCATCTTTAAGTGTGAGTGTACTGGCCGCTTGCGGCTGATTTTGCGCAGCTTGCGGTAAGGTAACTTCTTTACTTTTACGCTCAAGCTCTTGTACCACAGGGTCATTCATTTTGCCGGTTACTTTAAAGTTAATTTCGGAGATCACCCTTGCTGAGTGAATAACCTTATCAAGCGCTAAAGCGGCAAGCCCTGTGACGGGATTAACCATCCAAGCCACAATAACCGGAATACTAGATGTTACTTGTGGTGCCACAGCTAAATCGTAATCTATTTCAAGGGTGTTTAAATTAGCATAGCCGTTAATCGTTAAATCGGCTGGCACGCCATCCATTTTGGTATCTTTTGTGTAGGCTATACCTTTATCTAGCTGCATAGAGCCTTTTAAGCTGTTATAAAAAAAGCCTTTTGAAAATACATCTCTAAAATCGAGTTTTAATTTACGCACTAGCGAGTCAAGGCTAAGTAGCGAAAATACACGTGCCCCACCATCACTTATTTCAGCAATGTGGCCTTCGCCTAAATCCCACTTAACTTCACCGCCCAAACTAGGTATATCAAAGTCATACGGGGCGCCTCGCCAAGCAAGGTTGTAGTTAATATCGGCTTTTGAGTCTTTTATAGCGGTGGTGATATCAAATTCATCAAATAGCGCGCCTATATCGTCACTTTTAAGTTCACCATTAAATTGCGTAAAGCCACCTTGCCATTGCCCTTTGGTACGTAAAATATGGTCGCCCTTATCAACCACAAGCTCAGAAATAGTAAGCTTGTCGCCTTCACCGACCAGCGAAGCGCTCACTTTATCAAGCTGATAACTTGCCACTTTACAATCTGCACATTCAAATTCAATGGCTGGTACTGTGTTAAGCCACGCTAGGTTTTGCTCTGGCAGTACATCGGTGATCTCAAGATCTTCTTCTACTTTAGGTGCAAAGTTAAGTCTTAAGTAATCGCTATTTATACGTATCGGCTGGCTTGGCTGAGAGCTGGGAATAAACACGTCAGCACGCAGCTCTTTGGCATTAAGCTTTAAATATAAGTCGTTTTGCTGGGGCGCTAAGCGCATTTCAAAATCGTTAAAAATAATGTCGCTAGCATTAACCTTATCAATATGCGCAACCACTTCATTTAATGGCGGCATAATACCCTCAGACTGCTGGTCTGGCTTAGCTTGAGCGGCTTTAATTATTTGGTCTATTAATTCAAACCATGCTTCTAGTTGCGTTTTTTCAAGGTTAATATTAACGCTTAAATCTTTTTGATTTAGCCCTAAATCTTGCTCACCAAGTACAATATGCATATTACTAAATTGCGGCTGACCGTTTTCTAAAATCGCATTAAAATATAGCTGCTGATTAGCATTAGCCGTAATAAGATTTGAAATATCATCGCCTTGCACTATGCCCGTTAACGGCCAAACCTGTTCACTTGTTTTGCCATAGGGCGCTGGTAGCGTGCTCGTCAAGCCACGTAGCTCAGAGCTAACCTGAGCGCGGTAATTAAAGCCTTGCTCAGTAAAATTAAGTGCAAGGCCTATATCAACTTCACTTTGCCCACTCAGGTACCCTTTCAGTACACCTTGCGCCTGGGTTGTTAGTGTATCTGCATTTAGTAACGCCGTTATATCAATATTAGCGGTGTACTGCTGTGCTTCGCTTGCACTATTATAGTTAATGCTAAGCGGCATACCCAACCATGTAGCGCTGGCGTTTTGCATGCTAATTGTATCGTTTTCAAAGCTGAGCTCGCCGCTTAGTTTTTCAAGCGCAATGCCTGGGGCTGCAATATAAACAGGCAAATCGTTTAGTTTTACTTTGCCGTTTACACTGGCTCCACCTTTAAATTTAGAGCCAATCAAAAGAGTTACGCTTGCATCGGCTTGACCTTTACCTTGCACCACTTCAAAAATATTGGCCAGTGGGTTTGCAATCGGGGTGGCTGCAAAAAAGTCATGCAGTTTTTCCATTTGCGCGCGTTTATCTATTTGTACAATGAGTTCATCAGCGTGCATTAAATCGGCAATACTCACTTGCACGCTATCGCCTACTTCTAAATTAACTAACTGGCCTTGCTGGCTATAAATATCCATTCGCTCGTTGGCAAAGTGCAACTGCACATTGGCGTTAGTTACTGCCGGCCAATTGGGGTCAAACGCGTATGTTGCATTATCTATTTGCGCGAGTACATCAAATTGGCCGCTGCCATCGGTGAAAGGAAAACCTGAAAGCGGGCCTGCAAATAATACTTGCGCCTTAGCTACTTCGCCCCCTTTTATTGCGCCATTTAAGTAGCTTACAAGTTGAGGGCTCATCGCCTTTAACGGAAAGTAGTGCCCAGCTACTGTGGCATCCTCTGCATAGGCTTCTGCGTATAGATCTAAGCGAGGATCGTCGCTAAGGCTTACATTTAACTCAGCCGCTAAGGTAACTTCGTTATTATCAAACCAAATATTATTACTGCTTACATTCCAGTAATTATCTGTTTTTGCTAAATCCAGATCGATATTAATTTGGTTGTAATCAATATTTTTACTGAAGCTGTCGCCGGTTATTAAAGTCCCGTTTTCGCCAAATAGCTGCACTCGCCCGCGCTGCTGATTTATAAGCCCCGAGACTCTAAGCGCCTGCGCTGCAGGAATACCAGACACTTCTTGCCAGCCAATATTATTAGCTGAAAACCATAACTGCCATTGCTCATCTGGATTAAGTTCTAGGTAGGCTTGATCGATAAAACCACTTGGTTTGCGGTTTAAAAGTGGCTGTAATGCTTCAAAGTTAGTTAACGACGCCAAGTTACTCAGTAAAGAAAGATCAACCTGCTGCAGCCACACTTTATTTTGCTTACCTAAGTTTGCCTCAAATTCTAGACTTGGCCAGGTTGTGTCATTATTACTAAATGTTAGGCCCGTGCTTTTTAAGTGCCAAGCGTTTGCCTCAGGAAATAAATGAAATCCCCCTTCGCTTAAGCTTACTTGTTTAGCTTGTTGGTTGTTTTGCCAGTGCACAAAGCTAGGTAACCACTGCATTTTTACATCGCTGATAAAACCATTTTCGAGCTTAAGCCAAGACTTTAAGTTTATGTCTGTGTAAAGCTGTTGTTTTTCAGTATTAATATATTGCGCCAACCAATTAGACACATCTACGCTATTTGCTTGAACGTAAATATCACCCGCAATTTGCTCTATAGTTTTGCCACTAAGTGCGATACGAGCGTCAAAGCTACCCACACTAATGCCGGGCAAGGCGAGGCTGCCGCTTCCTAATTGCTGTTCTTCTTGGTTTTGCCATACTATGTTTTCGAGTAATAGCTTGCGCTCTCTACCATCTTCTAAAATGAAATTAATACTCGAATTTTCGATAGCAAAATGCCCAGTATCTCCCAAAAACAGCTCTTCAATTAACTCTTTTTGTTCAAACGAGACATCATCGTTATTGGTGTTATTAAATAAATTTTGAATATTTACACTGGTATGAAAGCCATTAATAACAAAGTAATTAGACTTTAACTGAAAGGATTTAATGCTCTCCCATAGGTTAAGCTCTAGGCTTGTTTTGGCAATAGTGAGCGATATAGGCGCAGTTTCGTTATCCTTAAAAGAGAGATCTTCTAATACCAAGGCTGGGCCGGCGCCATGCCAACTGGCAGAGATTGCGCCTATAGAAAGACTAATGGCAAATTTATCATGCAGGTAGGTTTCTATATCGCCTTTGTAGTCGTTTGCATAAGGTAGGGTGTACTTTAAAATAGAAACAATCACGGCCAGTAATACTAAAATTATGGCGCAGGTTTGCCATAACTTTCTAAAACAAAAAAAACAGACCGCTTTCGTTTTCATTACATCATTACCACATCAAACTGCTCTTGGCTGTATAGGCTCTCTGTTTGAATATTGACCTGCTTACCAATAAATAGTTCAAGTTCGGCAAGGTTATGATACTCATCATTGAGTAAGGCTTCACTTACTGCAGGTGCCGCATACACCATGAATTTATCGGCATCGTAGGCACGATTAACGCGCACTATTTCGCGCAGTATTTCATAGCATACGGTTTCGACTGTTTTTTGTGAACCACGTCCAGAGCAAGCCGGACATACATCACACAAAATATGCTCAAGGCTTTCGCGGGTGCGCTTACGGGTCATTTCTACTAAGCCTAATGCGCTTAAGCCGTTTATGTTGGCTTTTGCACGGTCTTTAGATAGTGCTGACTCTAGAGAATGTAATACTCTGCGTTTATGATCTTCGCTGATCATATCGATAAAATCGATAATAATAATACCGCCTAGGTTACGCAGGCGTAGCTGCCTAGCAATGGCTGATGTGGCTTCCACATTGGTATTAAAAATGGTTTCTTCTAAATTACGATGCCCTACAAAGGCGCCAGTATTCACATCAACGGTGGTCATCGCTTCGGTTTGGTCGATAATTAAATAACCGCCCGACTTAAGTGTGACTTTACGATGCAATGCTTTTTGAATTTCGGTTTCAACGTCAAATAAGTCAAAAATTGGGCGCTCACCTGGGTAGTACTCAAGTGCTTGCGAAAGCAAAGGCACAAACTCTTCAGTAAACAGCTTTAGCTCTTGATAGGTTAGCTTAGAGTCAACCCTAATACGCTCCATATCTTCACCTACGTAGTCGCGCAGGGTTCTAAATGCAAGCGTTAAGTCTTCGTGTAATATACTGGCTTTATTGGTTTTTTTACGACGTGATACAATTTTTTGCCACAGTTTTCGTAAAAATTCAGCATCGTGTCTTAGCTCCGCTTCACTGGCGCCCTCTGCCGCTGTACGAACAATAAAACTGCCATTATCGTCGCCGTATTCTGCCACTATTTTTTTAAGTCGCGCACGTTCTTCTTCGGTTTCAATACGCTGACTAACGCCTACATGCGTAGCGTCTGGCATAAACACTAAATAGCGCGAAGGAATAGTGATATCGGTAGTAAGCCTAGCTCCTTTAGTGCCTAGTGGGTCTTTAACCACTTGCACCATAATGTATTGGCCTTGGCGTACTAGCTCACGTATGTCTTGTACTTTTTTGATCGGCTCGTCGTCTACACCCTCAACTATTGAGGCGCTATTGACTATGTCTGATGCATGTAAAAAAGCGGCTTTTTCTAGGCCTATATCAACAAAAGCAGCTTGCATGCCTGGCAGTACACGGCTTATTTTTCCTAAGTAAATATTGCCTACAATACCTAGGTTGCCTATTCGCTCTAGTTGAATTTCTTGTAATACACCGTTTTCGATTAGGGCAACACGGCTTTCACTTGGCGTGACATTTATTAGTAATTCTATACTCATGTTACCTTCTTAAGAATGCTTGTAATAATTGTTCGGTCTCGTATAAAGGTAAGCCTACAACAGCAAAATAGCTACCCGCAATGTGTGTAACAAAGCGACCACCTAAGCCTTGAATGCCATAACCACCGGCTTTATCTTGTGGCTCGTTTGACTCCCAATAGCTATTTATTTCTTCATCGCTGAGGGTTTTAAAGGTCACATCGGTACTCACCACACAACTTAGTACATCTGTTTGTGTAGCAAAAGCAACGGCAGTAAGTACTTGATGTGTATTACCAGATAAACGTTTAAGTGTTGTTATGAAATCGTTTTTATCGCGTGGTTTACCCAACGATTCGTTATCAATAACAACCACAGTATCGCTACCAAGCACTGGGCGGTCTGTGTAACCAAGCGCTACGCCTGTTTGCGCTTTTAAGCGGGCTAAGCGCTCAACCAATGCATGAGGCTGCTCGTTTGCAAGTGGGGTTTCATCTGCATCTACACTGAACTGTTCAAACTCAATGCCTAACTGACTCAACAACTCTTTACGTCGCGGGGAGGCTGATGCCAAATATACTGCGGTTGTCATTACCTGATCCTAAAATGTCTACGGTATTTGCGAAGAAGTAAAAAGACCCAAAACCAGCTGACCATACCGGTCGCCACTGGCCACAGGTATTGTGGATTAAAATAAACACCTAATAAAAAGTGATTTAACCAAAATTGCATTAAGTGATACAAGGTTAAAAATAAGCCCACTAATAAGCTTTGCTGCCAAAGCGAAAAGTTACGTATTTTTTGAAAGTTACTTGCGGTCACAAATATACAAATAGAATACGTGAGTGAGTTAACCCCTAATGGCGAGCCTAAGGCTAAGTCCATGAGTAGGCCAACAACCCACGCGGTACCAATATTTAATCTATGCGGCACTGCCAGTGACCAGTACATTAATACCAGTAATACCCAATCAGGCCTGAAGGGCTCAAACGAAAAAGGCAGTGGCATTAATGCCATAATTAAAGCAAAAAAGATGCTTAGGGCAATTAACAATGAATAACGATTAATCATCGCTGATTTGCTCCTGTTGATTGCGCCATAAAATAACTAACAAACGAATACGGTCTAGCTGTGCAATAGGCTCTGCAAATACTTGGGCAAACGGGCGTCCTTCATCGCGGTTTATTTCGGTGACAACGGCCACCGGATAACCTTCAGGAAACGTACCGCCAAGCCCCGAGGTCACGAGTACATCACCAATGCGAACATCAAGGCTATGAGGTACATGCGAAAGCTTAACAACGTTAATTTTACCTATGCCTTCAACTACCGTGCGTACGTCGTTTCGTAGTATACGTACCGGCGTAGCATGAGTTGTGTCGGTCATTAGTAGCACGCGCGACGTGGTAGAGCCTACTTTTGTTAATTGGCCAACAACCCCCATTTCATCAATTACGGCTTGGCCTTCGCTTAGGCCGTCGGTGGTACCGCGGTTAATAACCACTTGATGACTATAAGGGTTTGAATGTACAGAAAGTACTTGGGCTATTTTTTTACGATTAGATTGCTTAGCCGATGAGCCAAGTAAAGCGCGTAGCTTTTGGTTTTCGCGGGCTAAAAATTGGTATTGCTGCAATTGCTCGCTTTGTAGCATTTGCTTTTTTTTCAGCGCTTCGTTTTCACTCAGTAACTGATCGCGGGTATGCAGGCTTTTAGCACCTAAGCTAAATATTTCGTAAGGTAGGTTGGCAACGTAAATTAATGGGCTGACAAGTGTATTAAGGCTCGTACGTACAACCGTGCCGCCTTGTGTAAACTTATCGCCCGCAATGAGCACTATGCTCAAAAGCACTGCGACAAAAAGTCGCAGTTGCAAAGAGATGGTTTGTCCAAACAGTAATTTCATTAATCGTAACTAAAAACGTCACCACCATGAACATCAATCATTTCAAGTGCTTTACCGCCGCCACGTGCTACACACGTAAGTGGATCATCGGCAACAACCACAGGAATGCCTGTTTCTTCCATTAATAAACGATCTAAATCTTTTAATAGTGCACCACCGCCAGTCAGAACCATACCGTGAGCTGAAATATCTGATGCAAGCTCAGGTGGAGACTGTTCAAGTGCAACCATTACGGCACTTACAATGCCCATTAGCGGCTCTTGGAGTGCTTCTAAAATTTCGTGCGAGTTAAGTGTAAATGAGCGAGGAACACCTTCGGCTAAGTTACGACCGCGTACTTCAATTTCAATTGGTTCGTCAGTTTTAAAAGCAGAGCCAATTTGATGTTTAATATTTTCAGCCGTTGCTTCACCAATTAGGCTACCAAAGTTACGGCGTACATAATTAATAATGGCTTCATCAAATTTATCGCCACCGATACGCACAGACGATGAGTAAACAACACCGTTTAGTGAAATAATAGCAACTTCGGTAGTACCACCCCCAATATCAACAACCATAGAACCAGTTGCTTCTGATACTGGTAGCCCAGCACCAATTGCTGCGGCCATTGGCTCTTCAATTAGGTACACTTCGCGCGCGCCGGCACCCATTGCTGATTCGCGGATAGCACGCTTTTCTACTTGGGTTGCACCACACGGTACACAAATAAGTACACGCGGGCTTGGGCGCATAAAGTTATTGTTGTGCACTTGTTTTATAAAGTGTTGTAACATTTTTTCGGTTACATAAAAGTCGGCTATTACGCCATCTTTCATTGGGCGAATCGCTTTAATATTACCCGGTGTACGCCCTAGCATTTGTTTTGCTTCTGTACCCACAGAAGCAACACTTTTAGGTCCACCAGCGCGTTCTTGACGAATAGCTACAACTGAAGGTTCGTTAAGTACAATACCTTCTTCTTTTACATAGATAAGGGTATTGGCTGTACCCAAGTCGATCGATAGATCGTTTGAAAAAATACCACGGAGTTTTTTAAACATGAGGCTGGATGACCTTTGAAATACGTTCTTATGTTAGCTGCACTCACTTTAACATGCCTAATTAGATGAGCAATATAAAGCGCAACTACCTTTGTTAATTTGTGAAAAAAGGAAGCTAGGCTTCCTTGGTTAAATGCTATCGTTCGCGGACTAAGCGAAAGCCAATGTAGTTAGATCTAAAATCTGGCGCTAAAATTAATCGTGTTGAAGCACGTGCAAGGCTTGGTGCAAAGTTCCACGCCCCGCCTCTTACTGCAACATCAGATTCGCCCGACTCTTTAGCTGTCCATTCCCACACATTGCCTACGGTGTCGTATAATCCAAATGCGTTAGGAGAAAAAGAACCCACCGGTGCTGCACGTTTGTTTGACCATTCGCTACCACACCAACCACAGTTAGCTAAATTTTTACCTATTTCGTTACCCCAAGGGTATTCTGTTTCTGTACCTGCGCGAGCGGCGTATTCCCATTCAACTTCATTAGGTAAACGGTACTGCTGGCCGGTTTCGCCAGAGAGCCATTCGGCATACGCTTTCGCGTCGTTAAATGTTAAACACACAGCAGGAAAATCGCTGCTTTGCTCAAAACCTGGGTTACGCCAGTTTAAATTAGCTTCCCATACGGGTTCGCCATTTAAATAATAAGCACACCCTTTGCTTTGCTCTGCTTGTGTTTTATACCCAGTACTTGCTACAAACGCTTCATAGGCACCTACGGTAACCTCTTTGGTTTGCATAGCAAATGAGCTGGCTATCACTTTTTCAATAACCGGGCGTTCATTTGCTAAACCATTGCCGTTAATATCGCCCATCTTAAATTTACCGGCGGGCACAACTACAACATTATTTTGTACATCAGCAGAGCGATTAGTGCTTGCTGTACGACTTACAGGTTTTGGTTGCTCGCGAGTGTAAGCCGGTGCAGCAATCGACTCAGACTTTTTTACTAAGTTAGCATGAATAGTCTGTGCTTTAGTTAAATCAACTCTTACTTTGTAAGGCTTATAACCTAATTTACGTATTTCTACGTTATGCACACCACGCGGTAAACGCGTAACTAAACGCGTAGAGCCAAAGCTCACCCCATCAATAAACACTTCATCATCGTAAACATTTGAACGTAAAGTCAGCTCAACTTGCTGATTTTTCTCTTTATTTATAATTGATGGATAGTTTTTTTTTGTAGGTGCAGCTTTCACTGAATAATCGCGCACTGGCTGATTGTTCATTCGCGATACAGACACAGTGTCGGTATTATCCGCGGCGTTGCTGAATGTTAACTGACTATCAGAGTAGGTTGTACCGTAACCAGGCTGATACGCTGTCGCGAGTGGCGAGCCATATTCAGAACAATAACGGTTATCTACGTTTAATAAGTTACATAGGCGGCTGCTGTTTACTTCGCCGCGCATGGTTACGCTTAAGTTAACGTTGTAATTGCCTTGTCCGCTAAATGCACTGTTAACTACATGGCTACTTAAAATTTGTACTTGTGCGCCTGCCATGTTGCGTTTTGGTTCAACAATTCGCTCTTCTGTTAAATTAGCAAATATTTGATCAACAAAGCGCTTAGTGGCTTTTTGTAAACCCATTTGCTGGCCGCGTTGCTCACAAGCTGCGAGCGTTTCGGTACGCTTACAGTTAATTGTGTGGTTTACTTCAAGTGTACCTTCGCGGGTAAACTCATTACGTAAACGCTCTACTCGGGCTGTAGTTAATTGCTCTTTTAAGCTTTCTAAGGTGTTTAAAAGCGTATGTTTTGCAACACGAATTTGCTCTATATCTTTACGATGAGATGCAATTGCCGCCAACTGCATTGAGATGTCGTCTTTATTTTGCTTATGATCAACCACGGCTTTTTGATAGCGCGATTGGGCAGCACTAATATCAAGCGTAGGATCGTCAATTAAGCGGCGATACATTTCGTTCATCGCATCAAGTGCTTGGTTTTTCTCTTTATCAAGCTCTGTAGAGCGAGAACGAAGTAGTTCAAGTTGGTTTTGTAACTGACTTTCTTCTTTTAAGTGTTTTTCAAGTATTTGTGTCGAGTTATCGTATTCTGTTTGTTTAATACTAATCTCTGATTCAATTCCGGTTACTGTTGCTGTGTCTTGTGCAAATGCACTACTAGCTAACAAACTAGCGGAAATTAACAGAGATAAAGGAGCAATTCGCATATATTCCAGTCCCAAAAAGCGGCAATTATTTGGTCGTTATTATTGTTTATTAGAGTGTACTCACTTTTGAAAGCTGAACATTTTTCAACCATCAAAAATCAATACACCCAATGCCTTATGCTATGTACTTGAAGCACAAAACACAAGCTTTGTTCAATTATTATCTTAGTTTACAACTATTCTCTTGTTTCACGCCAGTAAATAACCCGATCATTTCCTCTAAAGCGACCAAATTGCAAAATAGCATGGGGATCTTGCTGTGAATTATCACCAAGCCAATCCCACTTTAACCAATTTTCTGTTTCGTATTCTAATGTAAATGTACCACTGCCATTTGGTATTGCATAAATAGCATTGTTTGTAGGGTAGCTGCCTGCCTCTAATGAACCCGCTGCACCTGCACCATACTCATAGCTTAATATTGGCGTTGAAGGCGATATTTGGGATAACTGCGGATACTCAAATACACTGCAGTTATCTTCGGTATTTAATACAAAGCCTGTTCCATTAAAGTACTGAGCCTGCATTGGCACACGTAATGAGTCTAAATCTGAGCCGGCATTGTTGCCTAGCACTAAGCGTCCAAAGCGAAAGTCTATTGGCACATCATTTAAACGCACGCTATTGCAATCAGTGCTGCAGCTTACTTGCGTACTCGGCTCATCGTTAGCATCAATTAACATAGCGCCTTCTGTGTTAGTGACGGTGGCCATAAGGTTAACCATAGTAAATGGGCCGTCGGGGTTATTTATAGCCAAGCGCGTTAACATGGCTGTGCTGTCACTCATTTGCCACTGTCCATCGGCTAGAGTGTTCCAACTGTTGCTGCTTATATTGGCTAACCTGCTGGTTAGCGTTGTTGCTGGTACATAATTACCAGCTTGATTGTTTTCGGCATTTATTTGTACTTGGGCTTTTTCAAAGCCTTGTTTGTAATTAGCCATTAGCTGATTGTTATGATTAAGTGCTTGTACCGTAAAACCAAGCTCAAAGGGCTGATCTAAATAGGTTAAATTACTGCCTAACTGTGTACATTGCGCAGCAGCTTGAACACCTAATACTTGATAGTGCGATGGAGCAAACCGCCCTACGTTGTTTAGCTGCCCTTTTACATCGCCCACACCAAAATAATCGCCATCTTGTAAACCCGCAAATACGTTTATAATACCCACTTGGTCATAAGCGTACTGCGATATGGATTCACTTAAGCTTCCCGTATCTGTAAAGGCAAGGGTATTTAGCGCTTCAATTTGCCCCTCATTACCAGAGCTGGGTAATACTAAGCTATGTGTTACTAAAGGAGACTCGCTAATGAAGTGTTTGGCAATGGGATTACTATGAATAGCGCTATAGTTATCAGGTATCCCATCGTTGTTATTGTCTTGCCCTGCGCGCCACTGTACTGCATTCATTTTTAAATCAAATGACTCACCCGTTAATCTAAATAAACTATCGCTTGCTGTTTGGGCATAGCCGTCACTTGCAACTTGCATCGCTAATCCAAAGGGCTTAACTACATATTCGTTAGAGCTGCCGGTTAAGCTTACTGATAAATTAGTTACTGGGTCTAATACAATTGTTGCCCGTGCATTTAAACTTAATTTAGCGGCATTAGGGTAGTTAATAGCAATAGGGGCTTTTGAGTCTTGATCAAAGGTGAGCGAAAAAGTTTGATATGCTTGCTGCACGCTATACGTATTCGCATTATTACTAAGTTGTATTGGATCTGAACACGTAGCGCCGGCACTGCAGGTATAAGCTAAATCTAAATCAACTTGACCACCTGCAGGGAATGCGGCTTCGCATACGCCTGTTGTAGTATTTGTTTTAACCGCTTGAATGGATAGCTTGGCGGCATTAAAACCCTCGCTAGAGGGTTTACCAGATAATTGAGTGGGGATACTCGCTGTATTGGCTGTGTCGTTATTAAAAATAAACCCTGCATCAGAAAAAACCACTTTGCACCCGCCCAGCCCTACGTTACTACCATTAATATAACAACGCAGCGGTGCAGATGGGTCGGCGGTATTATAGCCAAGCGTGACGGTCCCTGTGGTACGCTTTGCAAGCGCTACTGTGGCAGAGCCTGTAAAGGTAATATTTTCACCGCTTACCCAGCTTTGCTGGCCACTGTTATCTGGAGACAGATCAAGTGCGGAAGGCTCATCGTACAGTAAATCACATGCATCGTTTGCACAGGCGGTTAATGTCATTTCTTTTGCTTGGCAGGTTAAACCTTGGTTATCACTTAATGATATGCGGTAGTGATCAAGCAAAACCGGCGTAAAAATACCGCAAAACCCAGGAATACTCTCTGGCACTGTTAACGCATCAAACGTAGAGCTGCCCTCGGTTATTACTTGTGTTGCAGCGGTTATAGAGCCCTGGTATGTGACATTTTGGGCAATTCTTACCTCCCCCGTTGCGACAATGTATGCAGCAATATTTGCATCAGCCGCAATGGCTACATCGCCATCGACATATATAGCTAAATACGCTCCTTCCTCAACCACAATATTCGTTTTGCCTATGTTCAAAAATGCGCTAGAAATTAGCGACGATGTATCTTTTAAAAAGATACGGGTGGGCGCTGTTACCTTGTACTCATCTTCCAATAAGTTAAGTGCTAGTTCGTCATAAAAATAATCGCCAGCTAACGATACAGGCACATCACCGGTAGAGCTTCCATCGTTTGTGACCGTGGGTACTTGCGCAGCTTGATTTGGCTCAAGGGAGTTATACCCAGTGGCTACACAGCCTTGGCCATTACACAAAGGTGGGTTGGTGAGTGCAGTTGATATTAAATTAGTGGTGGTGATAAATTGTGCATTGCTATCGGTTATTTCCACACCTTGAACAAGCTGCACTTGTCCATCATTGTAGGTAGAAATAGCGCCAGGAAATAAAGTATCGCAATCTAAAATATCACCATTAAATACAAACGTACTGGTCATGGCCAATATAGAGGCTTCTTCTTTTACGTGGTTACGCTCTCTGTCGCCATCACGGTCTTCATCAACCACCAGCCCTAACCGATCCGCTCTTAAATTACAGCTGCGCAGCCACCCACCGTCTTCTTCAAGTCGGGAATTTTTACTTGCCACCACCAGCGGTGCTTCACTAAAGTTATTGTTAAAATTAAAGTAGTTACATCCATCATTCCAACCATCAACTTCGAACCCTGTAAAAAAGGTCTCCCAGGACACTTCTACCCCATTGTCATCGGTAAAGGTGCGATTACTGCCAGGCTCTACAGCCATGTAGGCCACCGTTTCAGTTTGAATAACACCTAATGCGGTTTCTGAGGCCTCTAACGCTATATTTACCCCGCTTGTAGATAAAGAACCACTTTGCACTGCAATGGTTAAAAAAGGCACAAGCGCTTGAGACGGCGGGTTACTATCTAAACTATTTAGTGTTTGTAACGAATGAAAAAAGTTAGGCCTTACCGCAAACGGTTTATTAAAAGTCAGTGATTTGTAACCTTTAGGTGTGATAGGTGCAAACCCCGACTTATCACCGTATTGTAGCTCAAGGCGTAAGTCGGTGTTCCCCACTTCCATAATGGTCCCATCAGGAAATTCATGCACACCATATTCTACCGCTAAATAGTGCGCGCCCATGGTTATATGCTCGCCATCTTCTCCTGATGGCTCAAGTGGCAATGCTTCAAACCCTGTGGTTGTTACATTGCGTATTCTCACTATAGCGGGGTTACCGCCTTGATTAGTGGACAACATAAATACCGCAGGAGGGGTTATGTATTGCTGCTGAAAATTTATTTTTGTCCATATGGGTGAAGTGTACGTGTCTTGTAGCTCTATAAATCGCCCTTCAATTTTAGGCGGTACAGCCATAGCGCATCGGCTTAGTAGCAAACTTATTAAACATAAAATACAGAGGGTATATTTGCTCATGGTAATGTTTTAGCCTCCACACTTAGAGTACGTTGGGTTTGCCAATATTCCTTTTGACAGGCTGCACCGGCAGCACAATCATTGGCGGCGCACGTTGCAGAGCTTTGTAAGTAGTAAATATTAACAGTGCCAGAGCGGGTGCTGCTATCGGGTAAGGCTATGTATTCACTACAGCTCAGTTCAACCTCACAATTGGCTAGATAGAGGCTGCTAAAATTCCTACTGGTGGTTACTGCACTGCATGTTTGCGCAGTGCTATTTAGTGCAAAAATTTCGCTTAAGCCGGTTTCTAATCCGCTTTGGGCTGCCATGTAAGCGCGCGCGCCGTAATACTCAATGGTATTTTGCTGCGCCGCACCCGATAACACTTTAGAAAGCGCCAGCCCTAGTGCCAGCAAAGTGACAATGATCACCAACGTAATTATGAGCAAATTACCTTGCTGCTTTTTAGCAAACGTGATGTTTTTTATATTAGGGGACATTAGGCACATGCACCTCATGGCTAATACTTATTTGTTCAGTGTCGTTAAACCCCATTTGCGCAAACACATTAACAACCGCGCTGCGCTGTAGCGAAATCTCACTTAACGTAAAAAAGGCTCTGCTCGTTAAGTTATTGGCAATATAATTACTCATTAAATCGCGTTTAACGCCCGAGCTAACCTGTAAGCTGGCGGCGTTTAATTGGTTTGTAGTAAAGCCGTAGTTGCTATAGCGATACAGTGAATTACCTTCTACACAAAAGCTAACGGGCTGCTCTAATAAATAAAGACGCTTACTCGGTGACTCTTGAGCAAATGCTTTGCTAAATTGCCATGTATCTAGCTCACTTGTAACGGCGCTGTAGCCGCTAACTTGTAAACGCTTGTTTTGACTTTCATCGTATATATCGCTGCTATTTAATGGATAAATACTTGCCCAATCGTTTATTTGTGGCTCAGTTAAATTATTAAGCGCAAAATTCACGGCGGTAATCTCAAAAGGGGCACTAGTGGGTAAGTAATCGGTATAATGAGTGGCAGATAAAAACGGCGTAAATTCTAAACATTGCTGCGTGCTACACGCTCCATTGCTGGCGTTATCACAATTTAAGCGCAGTGAGTTAGGGGTTGCGTGGCGAAGCTCTTTACTTAATCGGTTTAAAACAAAGCGACTTTGCGCCACCGCTTCTTGGCGTTTCACACCTTGGCTGTAAATATTAAATCCAGCGCTAATAAACGAAAATGACGCTACGGCTAAAATGCCAATAATTACCATAACAAGTAATAGCTCAACTAAGGTAAAGCCACGCTTTTGCTTTGCTCTATTCATTAGTAATTACCTTTATATGCACTAAAGCCGTACACTTGCCCCAAGGGTGAGGTTACTTCAATGGTAATTCGTTTAAAGGCAACGCCATCGTTATTGGTTGCCTCGTTTAGGTCGCTGTCGTATTGCACGTTCACAACCAGTGAAAAGTCGCTGTATTGCGCTAATGTATTCCCTAAACTATCACTAATAGGCTGCCCTGTGAGCGCAATATAATCATCAACATCGTTAAAATCAGCCCGTGCTTCACTGCTATCAGCACCAAGCTCAGAATGAGTACTACAAGGCTGGGCCCCTAAGCTTGTTTCGGAACAGCGCCTAAATGGTGGCGTGCGCTCGCTATGTTCATCAAATGATTTAGCTAATATTTCGTTCATTAATGCTTGCCCAAGCTCTGAGGCCCTTAGTGCGACAATAGGCTTGGCACTTTGTTTTGCTTGAGGTGCTATAAGCGCTGTAATAATACTTAGCGCAATAGCAAACATTACAATGCCAATAATCAGCTCAATTAAGGTAAAACCTGATTGTATTTTAGGGGCAGGCATAAATAAGCCCTTCACCGCTAATGCACACCGCAGCTAGACCCAGGTCAATTTTACATTGTACTGTGCAATTTTGATCTGCTCGCCCAAGTGGGTCAAAGTTAATTTGCGTAAACACATTAGCATTGCTATCTAAGGCATTAAATCGTACGTCGCTGCGCTCGGTATTGATAGCAACAACTAAATACTCGCTATTATTGGTACTTGGGCCGCCAGTACAGGTTTCTGGCTCTGGCCCCGCAACCAAGGTAGGTGAAATATACAGTTTATGGCAGCTGCTTGTTGCAGTATTTTGCATCGCGCGTAATTGTACTGTGCGTAGGGCGTTTAATACCCTATCTCTGTATGAGTATGCTTGCTCTGTTGAACTTCCTAGCAACTTGGGCACTGCCGTTACCGACAGTATGCCCAAAATAACTAAAGTAATAATTAATTCAACCAGTGTGAAGCCACGCAATCGTTGATTACTACTGCTATTCATTTATGTAAATTAACACCCACTCGTAATAAGCGTAACAGTAGGAGGCGTAACAGAAACTGGCGCCGTACCGCCGTTTGCATCTGCTGCTTGTGTATACTCAATACGACAGTCATCAGTTTGCACATAACTATTAGGATAAATAACAGCGGTACCCGCTGTGGTGGTTGCATCTATATTAAAGTCTTTTGAGTCAACAGTGTCAGCAGTGCCATCAGCATCAGCGCTACCATCCGCAAAGTCGACATCTAAAAAAGCTTCAAAAGCTGCTTCTGTCGCTGCAGGGTAGCCATACACTGTAGCTACTGCATCGCCGGTATCAACAGTAACCGTTGCACTCGCTTTTTTGTGGTCACTTGCGATAATAGATTTGCCATTAACGATGTTCATACCACTGCGAATTGAGCCTTGTAAACCTTCGAGTGTAGAAGCGTTAGCATCACCTTGAAGGTTTAAAAAACGAGGGGCAGCGGTCACCGCTAAAATACCTAAAATTACAATTACAATTATTAGTTCAACAAGCGTAAAACCTGCTTGCTTATTCATTGGTTGTTTTAATGACTGCGTTTTCATAAGTAAGCCTCTTTATAATTACTTAGTTTTTAAAAATTTGCACTTTGCCTGTTGTTGGAAAGTACGAAAACCCTACTTTTTTAGCCATAACGGCGCCATCAGTAGGTAGGTTATTGGTGTTTAAATTATGAGTTAAATAATAAATACACTGGTTGTTTTTAGTGTTATAACGCACTAAATAACTCACCTTGGTTATTATAGAAACCTCAGTACTTAATGTGCTTGTTGGCGCATCTTGTAAAATTACACTTAATACTTTTTGGCATTGCAGTGCAGTCATTGCGCTGGCCCGCGTATCAGTATTAGTCGTTTTATCACCCGTTGGTGTGCCTCTCTCTCCATCAACACCAACAATCACACCTCCGTAATTAATATGTGTTGTATTATTGACGCCCTTTGGACGCCCCGATAATTCCCACTGACCTTTGACCATCAACACCGCAGAGGCAAATCCACCAGCCACCACATCCACACTCGCATTGTGTGCCTTATTTTTAATGCCTATGTATTGAGGTATAGCAAAAGCCATAATAACTGCCAGTAAAACAACTACTAAAACGAGCTCAAATAACGAAAAACCTGTTGCACGAACATGACAGTTAGTCACAATGGCTACCCTTTAATAGCCGACATCATGTTCCACATAGGCATAAAAATACCGAGAGCTAAAATAAGCACCATAATGGCAACAAACACCGTCAAAATGGGCTCTATTTTTGCGGTTAAACTGCGTAAATCGTAATCGACTTCTCGTTCGTAAAAATCAGCCGCTTCTTGTAATAACTCATCTACGCGACCAGTTTCTTCACCCACTGCCACCATTTGCAGTACCAACTGTGAAAATAGCTCGCTACTTCGTGAAGCCCGCAACAAACTGTCGCCTTTTTCGATATCTTGACGCATGGTGATAATGGCTTTTTCCATGTAGCTGTTATCAACTGCATGGGCCGTTAACGACAGCCCTGTCGTCATAGGGACGCCCGAGCGCAGCACCATGGCTAAACTTTGGCTATAACGGCCAAGTAAGGTGCGTTTTAAAATATCGCCTACAAATGGAATTTTGAGTTTGTGGTGATCCCACTTAAAGCGCCCAGCCGACGTATTTAAATACCGACGCCATGCAACGACTCCACCCACTAACATTAGCGCTAGCAGCCACCAATAATTGACAAAAAAGTTACTGGTGCCAATGAGGATCTGGGTCATTAAAGGCAGCTCTGCATCAAACTTTTCGAACATGCTGGCAAAGGTTGGGATCACAAAAATATTTAATATGATCATCGCAACTAAAAGCGCCAAAATAACAAAAGTGGGGTAACGCATAGCGGCTTTTATGCGCTTACGAGTCTCTTGCTCTTTTTCAAAATAAATAGCCAGTTGATAAAACGCATCTTCTAATCGTCCCGAGCCTTCTCCGACTTTAACCATAGAGATAGTTAAGCGGCTAAACACCTTGTTGTGTATAGCTAACGCACTAGATAGTTCACGGCCTTGTTCGAGCTGGCGTGTTACTTCAAGCAACACACTTTTAAACTCTTTATTTTGCGTGGTATCAGCAAGCCCTATCATTGCCCTAATAATGGGGATCCCGGCTTTAAGTAAAGAATACATTTGCCGTGAAAACATGATCATGTCATCAAGGGTTATTTTTTCGCTAAATAAGTTATCGAATAACTTTATATTGTTTTTTGTTTCAACTAACGAAATTGAAATAGGTATGTACTGGCGCTTTAATAAGCTATCGGCAACACCGGCCTCATTATTTGCCTCAACACGCCCTTTAACCAGCGCACCTTTTGCGTCTTTGGCTTTGTAACTATAAAGCTGCATCGTCATCACCTACCACTTCAGGTACATATTCAGCCACTTTAAATACCTCATCTAACGAGGTAATGCCTTGCTTTGCATACGTTAAAGCCATATAAGAAAGCGGTGCAAAATTAGCGCTATTTTTAGCCGCTTCGGCAAAGCGCTGTGTGTCGTTAATACGCAGGGCATCCATCATAGCGTCGTTCATTTCTAACAGCTCAAAAATCCCCACCCTGCCTTTGTAGCCGCTATGGCTACATGCTGTGCAGCCTTGGCCTCGCCAAAACTGTGTGCTGCTAATATCTTCGCCTAAATAGGTAAGCCAGCTTTGTTCTTGTTTATCTGGGTGATACGGTGTTTTACATTCATTGCAAATACGCCTAACTAAGCGCTGAGCAATAATAGCGCGTAGTGAGCTTGCAACTAGATAAGCGGGTGCTCCCATATCAATTAAGCGCATTGCGCTTGATATGGCATCGTTGGTATGTAACGTAGAAAGTACTAAATGGCCTGTTAATGCAGCCCTTAGGCCTATATCAACGGTTTCTTGGTCACGCATTTCGCCAACCATAATAATATCGGGATCTTGGCGTAACGTGGTTCTTAATACACTGGCAAAATTTAAGCCTATTTTGTTGTTTATTTGCACCTGATTTACCCGCCCAATGCGGTATTCAACCGGATCTTCTACGGTAATAATTTTACTTTCTTGTTGGTTAAGTTCACTTAAAGCGCCGTACAAGGTGGTCGTTTTTCCTGAGCCGGTAGGCCCTGTCACTAACACCATGCCATGAGGGCGTTTTATAATGCTGCGCAGGCGTTTTAAAATATGCACCGGCATGCCCGTTTCATCTAACGATAAAAGCCCTGCAGATTGGTCGAGCAACCGCATCACAACTGACTCGCCATATTGCACTGGCATTGTCGATAAACGTACATCAATGCTGTGCGCGTGCACTTTTATATTAAAACGGCCATCTTGCGGTAACCGCTTCTCCGATATATCTAACCCCGACATAAGCTTTAGCCTAAGTACTAAAGCAGAGGCTATTTTTACTTGGTTTAATGTGTGCTCTTGCAATACACCATCAACTCGTTGGCGAATGCGTAATAGCCTTTCATCGGGTTCTATGTGGATATCTGAGGCACGTACTTGTACTGCATCTTCAAATATAGATTGCAGTAGTTTTACTACGGTGGCGTCAGAGGTTTCATCTGCTAAGGAATTAAGATCAAACTCTTCTACGTCTTCGTATTCTTCGTGTAGCTTTTCAGCAAAGTTAGTAATATCTTCTGTTCGGCGGTACACATTATCAAACGCTGCCATAAGCTGGCTTTCTTGCACAACAGCAAGCTCAATTCGCTTAGGGGCTAGCATTGGCGCTAACTGATCCAATGCTCTCAAATCAGCGGGGTCACTCATTCCGACTAACACAGAATCACCGTTATCTTCTATTACTAATGCTCGGTAGCGCCTGGCATAAACTTCTGAAAGTAATTTAGATACATCTGAAGATATTTTGCGCTGCGAAATATCTAAAAACGGTATTTGTAATTGTTGAGCTAAAAAGCGCAATAATTGCGGCTCACTTATAAACTCAAGCGCAATTAATGTAGCCCCTAACTTTCGCCCTGACGCAGCTTGCACATTGAGTGCTTCGCTTAGCTGTGCTTCGGTGATCATTTGCTCATGAACGAGTAAGTCCCCTAAGCGCATTTTTAAACTGGGTCTCATACAGCCTCCTTCAATGCGACTAAGCGCTGTAGTGCATGTTGCGTCATTGCGGCATTTAAACCGCCTAAATCTAGGGCAACTTTATAAAGGTGCTTTGCATCAGCAAATTCCCCCAACGCATCTTTTGAAGTAGCTAACGCCAGCCACCACTTAGCCTGCTGAGGCTGAAGCTGTGTAAGCTGTGTAAAACTCGCAAGCGCTATTTGATGTTGCTGCGCATTTTGTGCTGCAGTACCTTTTAATACCCAAAACTCCAAGTTTGCTTGCGGCTCAAGTTCGGCTATAAGCAGTTTAAGCACGCCTTCGTACTCTTGTTGCATAATTAAAATTTTACTGAGCATTACACGCCACTGCACAACCTCAGGGTTTATTTTTATGCCAGCAACTAATAACTGCTGAGCCATAAGTACATCTTGTTGCTGAAAATACGTTGCCGCGAGTAAATTACGCGCTTCTATATGCTCAGGTTGTGTTTGTAAAATAGCGGTTAAATCGTTAATCGCATCATCATATAAAGCAAATTCCAACGCTTGTTTAGCACGCTTTAATTGCTGTGCTATGCGCTGGGCTTTGCTTTGTTTAACACCAGCAGTTTTTACTAATTTATTTTCAGTGGGCGGCTGATCAGCCTGTGTAATGCTTTGTACTGGTGCACTGCTTTTTGCTTCAACTGGGGCATTTATTTCTGTGCTAGTGGCTACTTTAGCGCTTGCTTCTGTGGGGCTTGCTTTTTTGCTCAGTAGCGCGGCTTTGTCTGTAGCTTGTTGCTGTATTACTTCGTCTTTTGCCTGATTAGGCAATGTGTTATTGCTTTGTACTTGCGCCAGCTCTTTTTGCGTATCTGCATTAATATGAGCTGCTTTAGCGCCAGTGTTTTCTTCGCTTAATTGTTTTAAGGGCTTAATTACGGGGGTAATTTTAGCTTGGGCAATTTCAATCGGCTGGCTGTTATTATTAACCGCATATGCTTTTTCAGCCGCGTCCTTACTCACTTGTGGTACCTGTGCAAAAGGTAAATAAAGGTAGGCTGTAAAAATTAGTACAATCGCTAATAAAACACTCAGCACTTTAAATAATACATCGTGGTAGTCGCGTACAGGGGGAATAGCGACCCCGCCACTTTGCTGATTACGCTGTGCAGTTTGGCGCTGGTCGATATTTTTTAGCATGTTATTAATAACACTCATAACCATTGCCTCCATACCCACATAATTGCAATAACAAAAACACTAATAGCTAATAAGCTGTAAGCCCAGTAATGGTTAGCATGGTGCTTTTTGCAATCTTCGGTGTCTGCAATGGCAAGATGTATATGGCGCGGCGTTACTCTTTTAAGGCCTTCACCGTATGCCTGCAGTAAAACTTTATGGCATAAAATATTGACCAAACGGGGAATTCCTCGACTCGCACGCGCTATTTTTAACCCTAAACGATTAGTAAATAGTGGTGACTGATTAAAGCCTGCCACCTGTAAACGGTGATTAATATAATAAATAACTTCACTGGCGGTCATTGCACGCAATGAATAGGAAAAACTGATCCGCTGGCGTAGTTGCCTCACTTTACTATTAGCAAGTTTTTCATCTAATTCAGGTTGGCCAAATAGCACCACCTGAATAAGCTTTTCGGTTTCGGTTTCTAGGTTTGTAAATAATCGAAGCGCTTCAAGTGTATCCCAACTCAGGCACTGCGCTTCATCTATCAGTAATACAACCCGTTCGTTATCTTCTTGCAGCTCTAATAAGTAATGGTTTATTTGCTGACTTAACGATTGCTGATCTAGGCTTTTATCTACCTCCATGCCAAGTTCTACAGCAATAGCCCAACGTAATTCTTCAGGGCTTAAATAAGAATTAGGTAAATAAGCCACAAAGTAGTCTTCTTCAATTTGATTTAAAAGTTTTCTGCATAGTAAGGTTTTGCCTGTCCCTACTTCTCCTGTTACTTTTATAAATCCCTCCCCCATTTCTAGCGCTGTGGTAAGTACTTGCATCGCTTCGTGGTGCGGCTCAAGTGCACAAAAGAACTCGGTGTTTGGGGTTAAGGTGAAAGGCATTTCACTTAAATTAAAAAAGCTCAAATACATAGTTAGTTCTCATACCATGTATTTAAAAGCGCGCGGCTGTGAGCTTGTTGCTTTTTCCACGTGTCGGGCATCACCACCGTTGGCTTGATTAAAATAACGAGCTCTTTTTTCTCTTGGCGCTTACTAATACTTTTAAACAAGTTACCTAATATTGGCACATCGCCCAAAATAGGTGTTTTCGACTCTTCATCTTCTGTGGTGGTTTGCATTAACCCACCAATTACGACTATTTCACCACTTTGAGCGCGGATCACCGTATCAGATTCGCGAATATTACTTTGTGCAAGCGGCAACTCAAAACGCTGATCATCTAATGTAATCACCTTGAGCTGCTCTTCTGTTTCGGTTACCGATGGGTGAACGTGCAAAATAACTGAGCCATATTTATCAATTTGTGGTGTCACATCTAAGGCAATTCCCGAAAAAAACGGAGTTAAATCTATTTCTGGTGACGTAGTCGTTGAAGTGCCCGTTACTGTTGTGCTCGAAACGTTAGTAACAAAGTACTCATCTTGCCCCACTTTAATCACGGCTTTTTGATTGTTTGTTGCAGTTACACGCGGGTTAGAAAGCATTTGCAGGTCGCCCTGCGTTTCAAGCAAGCTAATTACGCCGCTAAAGTCGCCTTTTTCAATCGTTAACGAGGAGACCCCTCCTAAAGTAGCTGAAATAGAATTACCTATGCTGCCTGCTGTTGTTGCAAACGACACCCCACCTTCTAACCCTCTAGAAATCCGCTCCCAGTTAACCCCTTGTTGGTATTCATCTTTTAAGGTTATTTCGACAATTTTAGCCTCAAGAATAACTTGTCGCTGAAGGTTTTCTTGGCTTTGACGTAAAAAGTCTTTTAACTGGTTTATTTCACTTGGTAATGCATTAACCGTAACCAAGCTTGCCTGTGGACTGGCAACCACATAACGACCATCGTTTGAACCAATAAGTGATTTAAGAGCAAGCTCAAGCTCCTTCCAAAAGTCGTTTTGGTTAATTGTTTGGATGCGAGAGCCATTTAGCTCGGTATTTTGATTATCGCTGCCAAACTGATTATTTTGGCTCGAATTATTACTACTGTTTGAGCTTGAATTTGAACTTGAGTTGTTTTGTGAAAACTGGCTCACTCCACCAGCAACAACACTTACCGTTGATTGCCCATGGCGCTGCATCATTAAATAATTAACCGGTATAGTTTCTGTGCGCATGACCGCTGGTAACACCTGCACAATACGACCTTCTTGGACAATATCTAACGGGTACATGCGTTTAATAACAGCTATAACTTCTTCAAACGTTACGTTTTTTAAATTTAAAGAAATAACTCCGCTCACTTGTGGGTGTACTGCCACGCTGTATGGAGTATCAGCAGTTAATCCATTAAAAAATGAGCTTATTTCTACCTCTTTTGCGGCTACATCAAAACGCTTTACAGCTAACTCATTTGTTAAACTTTGCTCGCTATTAAGTGACGAAAGTAAGCTTTGTGTAAGCGCGCTACTCACCTCTACCGGGGCAACACTTTTAGCATTGTTGCTTATAGGAGCAAGCTCTTGTGCTATGTGTGGCTGAATCTCTTTTCCGGGCTTAAAACTATGGCACGCCGTTAAAAAAGGCGGTATTAAAATAAGCGCAAGCCATGGCTTTGTTATATTATTTTTTAATTTCATAGTCGTATAATTCTAATTTTATTTGCTTATCATCATTCGCTAACAACACTGAATTGGCGTTTATTGTTAGCACCCGAAATTCACCTATTACATCTCCTGGCTTATACACCTGCTTAGAAATAATCGCTTTGTATTGCTTTTCGGTTTTAATAATTGACTGTAACGACAGCGCTGCATTGCTAACTGCAGCGCCTTTTAGTATTGGTGCATTGCTTGGCTGAGTAGGATCGCGCAGTATTTCAGCTGAACTGACAGAAAAAAAGCACACGCAACACACACTCAAACTATAAAGCGATAAATTTTTCATTGGCACTCACCGTTGCGATTTGTAATGTTAACTCTGCATTAGGGTATGTTTGCACCTGATAGTTAAACTGCTGTATTAACAACTTTTGTTGGCTAGCTTTAAGGCCTTCTAAATACTGCTGTAAGCTAAAATAACGCCCCTGCAAAGTAACCACCATTTGGTGTTCGAAAAACAAGGTTTGCGTATCGTGCTCACCAAGTTTTTCTACATCAATTGCTTTTGCTGGGTTTACTCTAAAGCCAACCACTTGCACATCGGGGGTATTTACTAATAAATCCTTTAATACAGCAGGTACTTTGTTTGCTGAAATAAAGCCTTGGCTAAACGTGCTTAACTTATTATTTATATCTTCTAGCTCGCGCTGGGTTTGCCCTACCTGATTTCTAAGTACTTTTGTGTAGTCATGCTCTAATGCCTGGGTAAGCATAGAGAGCTGTGCTTCATTTTGATTGAGTTTTTGCCACAATGTATTTTGTTCAACGCGTAAACTATTTACTGCATCTTGCTGTGGAAACACCACAAACCATAAACCTAAATAAACAATAAGAAATAAGCCAACAAACAGTACAGAATACTTTTCCCGCTGCTGTAATGCCGCAAATTGTGCTTGGTATTTAACAAATAATGGCCAGCCTTTATTTTCATTTTGCTCATTCATTGTGTTACCTCACTTGAACTAAGTTCTGTAGCCACATTAAACTCGCTCACGCCATCACTGCTCGACAGCTCCAGCACTGAAAACTCCTTCCCTTTGAAAAAGCTCGAATGCTTGAGATTAGCAAGCCAAATAGGTAAAAATTTGGCTTGCTGAGTACGCCCTTTGAGCATTACTTTTTGGCCTTCAAATTTTATCTGATCAAGCCAAATTTGCGGCTCGTGGTACGCTGCCAAATCGCGCATTACATCGGCATAATCCGTTTTCGTGTGCATGGATGTATTTTCTAAATAATCAAACACCTGCTGTTTATGCAAAATTTCTTGTTGCAGTACTTTTAGCTCATCTATCAAATGCGATTTATTTTGTTTATCAGCTAATCGCTGCTTTACCACGTTTAATTGCTGCTGCGTTTGCTTTAGATAAGCTTGGCTTTGCGTAAGTAATTGCTGGCTATTGTGCTCTTCGTATAAATAAAACAACCAAGTTAATGCAACCACTAACAATGTACCTAGCCACAGCAACAGCATTCCTTTAAAGGGCACGGGGTCGCGCCTAACCCTAATGGCTTTTTGGTAAAAATTAATCCGTGTTTTCATAGCACTGAATCCGGATCAGTTAATTGGTACGCTGCGCCTAATGCGTAATAAAAGCTGGGTTCGAGATCCTGTGCTAAATCTATATTAGGTTTAAAATCAACAACCTTTACTTGCAAAAATTCTGCAAGGCCCGCCCTTAACGTTAAAGACGATAAATCATCGCAATGCAGCTGAATGCTTCTGATAGGAGGCTGTTTTAGTTGGCTTTCAAAAAAATCCATTGATCGTTGGATCTCAAGCCCTAAGGCTTCAACCAAACCGTGTGTGCGCTCTTTATCTGAAATGCCTAAAAACCCGTTTAAACGCCTAGCTAATAAAAGCTGACCATCACGAATAATTAAAATACGCGGCTCATGCCCTGCATGTTGCACTATAAGCATGTGAGCGCTTTTATCTTCACCAAACAAGGTTACTAAGATCATTTCTTCTGAGGCCATTGCTCTGAGCACAGGCTTTATTTTTGAAAAGCTATCAATAAAAGGCATTAACTGTAGTTTATTAGTAATAAACACATTCATTTTACTGCTTTGCATAGGCAGAACGATTGGGTAATCGATAAAGTCGGCAACAATGTTCTCTGGTGGAATATCAACTAAGTCTTTTGTTGTCCAAGGTAAGGATTGAATGATCTCTTCGTCACTCAGCATGGGCTTATCCATTTGCACTATTTGATAAAAATAATGAGGAACCACTAAATTTACTGGGCACACCTCAGCGCAAACTTCATTTGTGCAAGTTGCAATAGCGACTGTATAATCCGTTTGGTCCTCTACATTCACACTGTGTGAGTTATGTACGTACCACTGCCCTTGATTTTTTTTTAAACACACCGCGTTTACTGTATCTGCATAAGTAGCAATACCAATCGCTGTGCTTGAGTCTAAACTGCGATTTAACCAAGATAACAACGAAAACAGCTTTTTTTTCATATAGCTACTATTGTTAATAAGAGATTAACTAAGTGTCGTACAAGTTTTTTAGTTTGCAAGTTTAAACACGAGAAATAATGCTTAATTTATTCAATATTGAAAAAGAAAGTCCAATACAACAAATAGATAGCGACTGTCTTAAAAAGAGAAACTTACGGTTAAGTATAAAAAGAGATGACTTACTTCACCCACTAATAAGTGGTAACAAATGGCGTAAGCTAAAATATAATTTACAGCAAATGCAAGCCCTTAATAAAACACAACTCCTCACCTTTGGGGGGGCTTTTTCTAATCATGTTCACGCCTGTGCTGGTGCGGGTAAACTATTTAATATAAAAACCCACGCCATAATTAGAGGGCCACACTTAGATTCTCAAAACCCCACCCTGCAATTTGCTAAACAGTGTGCAATGGATTTACATGCGGTTACTCGTATTGAATATAAGCAGCGCCATGACCCAGATTATTTAGCTCAGTTGCAAGAACGCTTTACACAAGCCTATATAATCCCAGAAGGTGGAAGTAATACATACGCCCTGCCTGGGTGTGCTGAGCTTGCTAAAAGCTTACCAAAACATGATTACTTAGTATGTCCCACAGGAAGTGGAGGAACTCTTGCAGGCTTAATTGAAGGTAGCTATGAGGCCACACAGCTGTTAGGAATTGCGGTATTAAAACAAGCCGAGTACTTGAATAATGAAATTACAGCACTCAGTAAAAAAGCAGGTCAGCAATCCAATTGGCAGCTACTTACTGAGTTTCATGATGGCGGTTATGGCAAATTTAGTAATGACTTATGGCAGTTTTGCCAACGCATGCAGCAGCAACATAACTTACCTCTTGAGCCTATATACAGCGGTAAAATGATGTATGCACTATGGCAACTTATCGAGCAAGATTACTTTGCTGCTGGTAGTCATATAATGGCGATTCATACAGGCGGTTTACAGGGGCTCAATGGGCTAAAATATCGTGGCCTGATCTAGGGCTATCAACCTCAGGGCATTAAAACATGCTTACTTAGGGCCAGTTTAACCACGGTACAGTGTTAACCTAGTGAGCTCTACAACCACTGCTAGAGTGGCCCTTTTGGCTGCGCTTAGCTTAAAAGGATTAACTGGCCTTAGTAAAACGTGGCATGTGTGTATTCTTGCAAGGGCTCAGAAAAGTAAAAACCTTGTGCGGCAACTACCCCTAGTTTAGCCAACATAAGTAGCTCTTTTTGGGTTTCTACACCCACCGCGTACACAGGTATATTGAGCAACTTGCTTTGCGCCACAATGTTTTTAACTTGTTTTTGCTGTTGTGTTTTTTCATCCACATTATGAACAAGCGGATACCCTAGTTTAATACCGCTAACTAATTTTTGAGAAGCAATTTGGTTAATGTGCTCCACATTCTGTACATTATCAATCACCAGCAAACTTTGTAGGGCTGTCAGTTTTTCAAAGGCGCCTGCTAGTTGCGCTTGGTACTTAATAAAGTCTGCTTCGCTAATTTCAAACTGTAACTTTCGCTTTGTCGTAAAATCTTTCATATTGGTGACAAACCAGCTCCAAAACTGCTCGTTAAACCAATTACTTATATGCAAATTAACGCTCACCGTTAGAGCACTAGGCTCAGCTAAAATAAGCTTTTTAACTTGAAGTAGCACCGCTTTATCTAACTCAAATGCTTGGTGATTGTTAAAGTCTTGATTAATAAAGTAACGCGCAGCTAATAAACCGTGCGGTTGCTGCCTAATTCTTATTAGCACTTCATGTTGTACAATATCGCCGCTGGTGATCATAAATAACGGTTGAAAGAATAAGATAAATTTATTCTTTTTAATATTTTCAATAACCTGCTTACTTGAAATTAAGTTCCCTTGCTCGTGCTGTAACGCGAGCCTATGCCAGTGCTGAATTAAGCTTTTTTCTGAAAATACTAAGGCCGACTTAGCGAGTTTAAAAATAACGGGTTGCTCAGTCGCATATCGATAATCGCACAGTCCAACCTTTATGTTTTTACGCGTTACTGTGCTTCGATAACGCTTACAAATTTGATAAACGCATTCGTGTAGGCTTTCACTGTATGTATCTAGCTTTGCTACGGGGATATTATTTAAAGTAATAGCAAGGTTGTTAGCATCAAATACATTAACTGATACTGCAGGAAGCTCTTTAAAATATTTTGCTATCAATACCTTAAAGCTTGCTTGGGTATCGGTATTTTCATCAAACACACAATCACATTTCACTATGGCAAATAAGCTATGACGCGCTGCACTAACACCGTACATAGACTTTACTTCGCAGTTTAATGTGGTGATTTGCGTAGAAAGTTTTTTTGCAGCTTTAGTTTTGCTGTAAGGCAATGGCGGGTTCGCTGCCGGTTTTGTTACTAATACTTTCCACCATCTAACCCACCAGCTAGTGGCACCTAATATAATGATATTTAACAGTAAAAATAAGTAAGCTTGCTCCACCCAGGCAGGCCAGTGGTATAAACTTATGCTGAGCGTTTTATAGCTAAATACATCGTGCTGTATATCAACTAAGTATTTGAAGTGTTCGGCATTTGAGTGTGCAGCCAGCATAAAGCCCTTACTTTGCACCAATGCCTGCACTATTTCTTTATCGGCATTGGCATTAATTTGCAGCTCAAAAATTTGCTGCGTTAACTGCTGACCATTTTTATGAATTTTTTTATGGAGCGTATCATTTAAAAGCACATTAAAAATAATTACCACCAGCGTGAAACTGGTTAAGTAAATTATTTTTTTTTGCTCAGCAATTTTTATTAAGGCTTTATGCATAGTGCTCTCTGTGGCAACGCGACTATTTAAAGTGTTGTTCAAAATAGTCATTAGCACAAGCAGGCAAAGCAAGTTTAAATGTTTATAATTTTGCTAAACAAAAAAACCCCGTGTAAACGGGGTTTTGGCAAATAGTTTATTACTTTTAGGGTTGCTCGCCCTGCGCGTTTAATATCATTTCGCCGTCTTCTTTGTATAGCTCGCCTTTAGGCCATTGCGCTAATAGCGTTAAAACTTGCTCACTAGGGCGACATAGCTTAACCCCTTTTTCGGTGCACACTATAGGTCTATTAACCAATATAGGGTGCTCAAGCATGGCCTCTAAAATAGCTTCATCTGTTACATTTTCATTTAACAAGCCTAGCTCTTCAGCAGGCGATTTACTCACTCTCAACGCTGTTTTTGGTGTTAAGTTTGCTGCGGCAAATAACGCTAACAATTGAGGTTTTGTCCAGCCCTCTTTAAGGTATTCAATAACCGTGGGGTTATAGCCAGCGGCTTTAATAATCTGCAATACATTGCGCGATGTACCACAATCAGGGTTATGATGAATAACGACCATGACACTCTCCTAGTTAAACCAATGACGCGTTTTATTAGCAAAATAAACTAAGCTAAGCATAACAGGTACTTCAACAAGAACGCCCACAACGGTGGCAAGCGCAGCACCAGAGTGTAAACCAAATAATGAAATGGCTACGGCAACAGCGAGTTCAAAAAAGTTAGAAGTTGCAATCATGCAAGCTGGAGCTGCAATATTATGAGCTAGGCCCATTTTTTTTGCGGCTATATAGGCTATTGCAAAAATACCGTACGTTTGAATAAGCAGCGGAATAGCAATCAATACAATGGCTTCTGGGTTATCTATTAATGTTTGAGACTGAAAACCAAATAAAAGTGCCACCGTTGCCAGTAAGCCAATTATAGAATACGGTTTCATTACCTTTAAAAAGTGATTTAACCGTGTGTGATCTTCACCCTTATCTAACTTTTTGCGGGTAATAGCGCCTGCTATTAATGGAATAAGTACATACAAAACCACCGAGAGTAATAACGTGTCCCACGGTACCGTTATGTCTGTTACCCCTAGTAATAAACCTGCGATGGGCGCAAAGGCAAAAATCATAATAATATCGTTGATAGATACCTGCACTAACGTGTAATTAGCATCGCCTTTTGTTAATTGACTCCACACAAACACCATTGCAGTACATGGTGCTACTCCTAATAAAATCATACCGGCTATGTATTCTGTTGCCGTTTGTGGGTCAACAAAGTCTGCAAAAATGCCTTTAAAAAATAACCACCCTAGTAAGGCCATGGTAAAGGGTTTTATGAGCCAGTTGATAACGACTGTCAGTACTAAGCCTTTAGGCTTTTTGCCTACATCTTTAATAGAGGAGAAGTCAATTTGCACCATCATTGGGTAAATCATAAACCAAATGAGTACAGCGATAACAATATTTACATGTGCATATTCTAAGCTTGCAACAACACTAAATACATCGGGTACGGTGTAACCGGCGACAATCCCTACCGCGATTGCCAGCGCAACCCACACCGATAAAAAGCGTTCAAATAACCCCACAGTAACCTCCTAAATGTCTTTTTGATTTACGCGTTTACTGAGCTGCTCTGCTGTTTCTACTCGCTCAGAGTATCTATCAACAAAGTAATCTTTTTGGTCGCGCATTAATAAGGTAAATTTTACGAGCTCTTCCATTACATCCACAATTCGATTGTAAAAAGCGGAAGGCTTCATTCGGCCATTCTCTTCAAATTCTAAAAACGCTTTAGGCACCGATGACTGATTAGGTATTGTTACCATGCGCATCCAGCGCCCTAATACGCGTAACTGATTAACCACATTAAATGACTGTGAACCACCACAAACCTGCAGCACAGCCAGCGTTTTACCTTGTGTAGGCCTTACCCCACCCAGGTTTAATGGAACCCAATCAATTTGGTTTTTAAATACACTCGTCATAGCACCGTGTCGCTCCGGCGAGCACCATACTTGCCCTTCAGACCAGAGCATTAAATCACGTAGCTCTTGCACCTTAGGGTGCGTCTCATCTTCACTATCTGTTATGGGTAAACCTTCAGGGTTAAATATTTTAACCTCAGCACCAAAGTGGGTTAGCAAGCGTGCACTTTCTTCTATAACTAACTTGCTATATGAGCGAGCTCTTAGCGATCCGTATAACAATAAAATTTTAGGTTTATGAGATGAAAACGTTAGCGTGAAATCCTTAACGGTAGGAGGAGTGCTTTGTGAAAGTTCTAAATTAGGTAGCTCGTGTTCAATTGATTTACTCATAATCCTTAACCTTGTAGTTCTATAGCGAACTAAATATATATGAAAAAACGAATATATGAAATTTCACATATTAAAAGGTGTGAGTCAAACCCTATTTATATAAAATTTTGCGTTTGGTTTTTTAACGTTGCAGGCGTTAAAGCCTGCTATTAAAGGTAGGTAATTGATAAGTTTATTTATTTAAGCAGCTAATTATTGTATCGCGTAATGTTTTAGCTTTTATTGGTTTAGCAACATGTGCATTCATACCAATAGATAGGTAGTGAGTAATATCATCTTTCATTACGTTTGCAGTTAACGCAATGATAGGCATAGAGGCAAGCGCAGTATTACTGTCACTGCGTATTACTTTAGTCGCTTCTACACCGTCCATAATGGGCATATGAATATCCATTAAAATAATATCAAACGTTTCTAATTTTACGGTTTGTATGCATTCTAAGCCATTTTCTACTACGTGCACTTGCGCCCCACTGGTGGCTAATATATCGGATACAATTAACCTGTTTATGGCGTTATCTTCCACAACGAGTATTTTTACCCCTTGCAGTGGCTTTTCGGTGGCAGGTTTATGGGTATTACTTGTAGAAGGGCTAACCACTTTGCTTTTCATCGCTTCAAATAACACGCTGGTAAGCACAGGCTTATGCAAAATAGTTTTAATGTTTATCTTTTTAGCTATGTCGTAAATTGCGTCGTTTTTGCTTGCTGTAAGTACAATAATATTGTTGCAAAGTTGTGGATTTACTTTGTAAATGCGGGTAAAAAACGTTTCACTGCTCATGGTCGGCATTTCACAATCAACAATAATAATTTTATAAGTGTTTATATTTTCTTTAATTATCTCTATTGCATCACTTGCCTGCGTGCAAGGCGTACAACGCAGTCCCATTGCACTAAGCTGACTTTTAATTAAGCTTAAATCATCTTCGTTATCATCTATTAGCAATACATCAAATGGTTCAGCAAATGATAACTGTGGGCTGTCTTCTATTAATGCCTGGGTGTTTACCTCAACGTTTATGGTAGCAATAAACTCACTGCCTTCACCCTGCGTACTGCTTACAGAAATATCGCCACCCATTGCTTGGCATAAACGTTTACTAATGGCTAAGCCTAACCCAGTTCCCCCGTATTTTCGGGTTGTAGAGCTGTCGGCCTGAGTAAATGACTCAAACAAGTTAGGTAAGCTTTTTTCATCAATACCAATGCCGGTGTCTTTAACACTAAAGCGTAAAACAGTACTTTTGGTGTCATGGGGGGCCTCTTCTGCGTCTATTTGTACCGAAACAGCTCCTTTAGAGGTAAACTTAATCGCGTTAGAGCACAAGTTAATTAATACTTGGTTTATACGCACCACATCGCCAACTAAGTTATGTTTCACGTTATCACTAATATTAATCTCAAACGCTATACCTTTACTCCGCGCCCTATTTTCAAATGTGGTCGTTATATAATCGACAACCGCGTTTAACGAAAATGCAAAGGCCTCGAGTTTGATATTTCCTGACTCGATTTTTGAAAAATCTAAAATGTCATTAATAACCACAAGCAATTGATCTGACGAGTACTTTATTTTTTCTAAATACTGTTTATCTTCTTCAGGTAAGTTTTTGCCCAATAAAATATTTGTCAGCCCTATAATGCCACTCATTGGGGTTCTGATCTCGTGACTCATATTGGCTAAAAATTCAGATTTTGACGAGGTAAGTTGCTCTGCTTCTTCTTTAGCTTGTAATAGCTCTTTGGTGCGTTGCTCTACACGCGATTCAAGTCGTAGCTTTTCTTCATCAAGCGCGTGTACAAGCTGAATGCGGCGGCGGTTTAATCGTAATACAAACACTAAAAAAGCGCTCAATACAAAAATAGTAATGGCGGCGCTGTAAATTAACACTTTATTTTGTTCAAAGTAACTCGGCTTGTAGTAAGCAATAATCGATTTTTCTGGCAGGCTTTGCGGGGCAACATTATATTTTTTTAGCTGTCGCCAATCGTATTTATGAACACTTAAATTTTCATCGCTTATAGTAGGTAACACGTTATTTTCACTGTAAGAAATAATAGCTTCACCCACGCGTTTACCTATTTTCTCACCTGATAAAACATAACCACCCACTACACCTGAGCCCAATAAAACTTCCCAGTAGCTAAAAATGGGGGCGTTACTATGCTGAGCGAGTAAGCTGACGAGCTGATACGGGCTAATCGACTTATTTTCGTAATTTCTAAATATAGGGGTAAACAAAATAATGGCGTCTGAAGGCACATTTTTTACTTTTTTCATCAGTTCAGCAGTCGGAAGATCAAACCATTGCTCAATCTCTAAATACGAAAAATCTTGGCTGATAATATTGAACAGCCCTGTATAAAAGTTTATACCTATTTCATTTTTAGTATCCAAGATGACAATGAGCTTTTTAGGTTTCATTAAATTAACCGCGCTGGCGGTTGCTTGCTTGTAGTCTAACTTAGCCTGCATTAATGCATTGTTAGTGTTTACCGGTAGCCTAAACTGCTCGCCAGGCTCAATATAAATTTTTGGCGTGCTAGTAAAAAAATCATTCAATTGTGATATTAACGTGGCTGCTGAGGGTGATAGCGTGACAACAATATCTATGTGCTTATTTTTATATTTTTGCTTAAGGTAGTCGCTCATTAATTGCTTTTGAGTGGCCTCATCAAAGCGCCCTACATCAATGTTTTCAACAAAAAGCTCATAGTCAAAAGTCCGTGTTGATAGCTCGCTACTCAAGCCCTCTTCAACACTTTTATGCCAAGGCATATATTGGTTGGTAGAATTGATAAATAAGACATTGGTAATTTTAGAACCCGGTTGAGCGCTTACCGGCAAACTGGCAAATTGAAAAACAAGAAATAAGAATAAAATAAGGGCTTTCATGTTTCTCATAGTTGCTTGAAGTAATTAGTACCTCTAGAGTAGGTGTTAACTATTTATAAATCAATTAAATGAGATGTAAATTACGAAGGCACTGTTGTGTGTTACGCATTTACGCCTCGCTAATTATTGCGGCGCATAAGTTAGCTAAAAGCGCTTTTATAAAGCCAACTCAATTACGCATGCTAAGCTGAATTTCTGCTTGGGCATTAAGTGCCATTTCTACAAACGCTTGCGTGGTAGCGCTGTTGTTAATTTGCTTGTATTGCAGCTGCAAATAAATTTGTGTGTCGACCTTTTCTAACTCTATAAAATGGCAACCCTCGCTATATAATTTACTTACACAATAAGGCGCTATAGCTAACCCTAAACCAGCGGCAACCTCTGTTACTAAGGTTTGCATATGCCTTGGTTGACTAATAATGTTAGGTGAAAAGCCAGCGCGCTTGCAACGAGTAATAATTTCATCAAACAACCCTAAGGCTTCGTCGCGATTAAAAAGAATAAATGGCTCATTTTTAAGGGTTTTCAAATTAATAGTTTGCGTTGATGCAAAGGGATGATTTTTGTTGACCACCGCTACGAGGCGGTCGACGTACATAGTTTCACTTATAAACTCATCGGCTATGGTGCTTGGTAACGGCCGAGAAAACGCAACATCTACCCGTTCGTTTTTAAGGGCCTCTATTTGCTCGGTCGCGGTCATTTCTAGCAAGGTAACGTGAACATTAGGAAACTGCGACTTATACGTTCGGATTAATTTGGCCAAAAATGTTAAACATGCAGAGCTTAAATACGCAATACTCAGCGAGCCTAACTGCCCGCTATCGACCAGTTTAACCTTATTTTTAGCCCGCTCTGTAAGCGCTAAAATTGCCGTGGCATCTTTAACTAACTGCTCTCCCGCTTGCGTGATCGACACCTCCCGAGAGTTACGGGTAAACAAGCTAACACCTAGCTGCTCTTCTAACGAAGAAATATGGCGACTTATAGCGGGTTGAACTGTATGTAGCTCTTGAGCCGCTTCTGAAAAGCTCAAGTGCTTAGCCACTGCAATAAAACTTTTTAATATTTTTATATCCATGTGCGACTCAAATTTGCTCTGTGTGAGAGGTATAGCAACAACTATACGTTATTTGTATAGATTCCATCAAATTTAAACATTTCTAATATCGATAATCTCTCTCTATCATTCGCCTACCTTTTAATGTTGGAGAGCAAAATGTCCCAGGTAACGCAGAGTGCCTCGTTAAGTCGCTTTATTTTATTGTTGATGACAACCGCCATTGCAGCAACCGCTGCAAACCTATATTACAGCCAGCCAATTTTACCCCTGATTGGTAACGAGTTTAATTTAACGGATTCACAACTTGGTAGCATTCCCGCATTTACTCAATTTGGTTACGCTTTTGCCCTATTGTTTATTTCGCCGCTGGGGGATTCTATTGCGCGTCGTCGCTTAATAAGCATTTTATCGGGCTTACTGGTTATTGCATGTAGCTTTGCCGTATTTACACCTAACTTACCGCTGTTATTAATGTCGGTATTTTTAATAGGGGTAAGTGCCAACATTACCCAGCAATTAATCCCTTTTGCGGCATCACTTGTATCTGCTGAAAATAAAGGGACTACATTGGGCACCTTAATGATGGGCCTAACCATTGGTATTTTACTTTCACGCACGTTAAGCGGCTTTGTAGGAGAGCACTTTGGTTGGCGTGGCGTATTTGTTATGTCCGCAATATTAGCTGCGCTATTTGGTGTACTACTTAGGCTCTTTTTACCCCTAAATAAACCACAAACTAGCTTACGTTACTGGCCGCTACTTAAAAGTACAGTGGCGTTATTTAAACAGCACAAACCACTACAAGTGTTTACTTTAACTGGCGCGCTTTGGTTTGCTGCTTTTAATGTACTTTGGGCTACTTTAGCTATTTATGTCAGTGATGCACCTTTTAACTACAGTGCCCAAGAGGCCGGATTATTTGGCATCATTGCATTAGCTGGCGTAATAGGGGCTAAGTCTTCGGGTAAGTGGGTCAATGCGCTGGGCTCTAAAAAATTAGTCATGATAGTACTCACACTTGCCGCAATTGGTTTTGCTATTACAGGCGTTTTTTTAGGAAACCTAATAGCCCTAATTATCGGTATTATTTTAATCGACTTCGCTATTTTTAGCGCACAAGTAGCCAATCAAGTCCGCGTATTTAGCATAGACCCAAGCGCACAAAGCCGTATTAATGGTGTTTACATGCTTGGCTACTACTTAGGCGGCGCCTTTGGCTCAATTATTGGTGTGAAAGCCTTTGCTTTGTACCAGTGGCCTGGCGTAGTCGTCCTTAGTGTAGTGTTAATTACCATCAGCGCTGCTTTTAACTCTCTCGCAAAAAAATAACCGCCATTAACTCCTTGCAACTAAGCGTAAGTCCCCCTTAGTTGCCTCATTTAAAAACAGAGAATACTTATGAATAAACTCAATAACGCAGGAAGCTTCACTTTGCTGTGTATAGCCTGCTTAACAATCATGGTGGGTGCATTGGTTGCACCTGGTTTAATCAGTATATCAACAGCCCTAAATGTTGCTGACAGTGCGGTATTTTTAGTGACCTTACCGGCTTTAGGGGCTGTTATATTTGCGCCTATTGCAGGTAAATTAATTGATAAATATGGCGCTTACCGTTCATTAATTATTGGCTTATTTTTATACGGCTTTTTAGGTGCAAGCGTGTATTGGTTGCAAGGGCCGTTGTTGGTTTTTGCTAACCGTATTTTGCTTGGCGGTGTTACCTCAATTGTTATGGCCGGTTGTACCGTTTTAATATCACAGTGGTACTTTGGTAAAGCGCGCCTAGGCATGCTTGCTAAGCAAGGTATGGCAATAGAGCTAGGTGGCGTTATATTTCTATTTATAGGTGGCTTACTTGCTGTGCAGCATTGGGCTTTACCATTATCGTTGTACCTTATTTCTTGGGTATTTTTAGCCATGTTGCTACTTTTTGTGCCGCGTAATCACCCTCAAGCACAAGAGGCACAAGCAACACAAGAGCACGTAATATCAAATAAAGGCTTATCTCTTAAGCATGTGTATTCGCTGGCTGTGCTTGCAATGGTCACGTTTTTTAGCGCAATTGTTTTACTACCCAGCACAATGCATGCGCAAAATTATAATGAAGAACAAGTAGGTTTTTTACTCTCTTTCATCTCGTTAGTGGCTGTTGTTGGGGCACATTTTATGCCTCAGTTAACTAAAAAAATGGGCGAGCAAAAAGTACTTGCGCTGGCATTTATAGGCTATGGGGCATCATTTGCTTTCTTTTTACAAACGGGTACAGCGTTATTGGTAATAGGCGCTGTGTTTAGCGGTATTGGCTTTGGTTTTAGCATCCCACTATTAAACCATATGACCGTAGAGCGTAGCGCAGCCTCTGTTCGCGGTCGTAACCTCTCTTATTTCACAATGGCTGTTTTTTCTGGGCAATTTCTAACATCGTTTGTTGAATATATCCCCGGAGGCACACGCAATATTTTTATTAGCTGTATCGGCTTATGTGCTCTCACTGCGCTGTACTTATTTGTTAAAAAAAATCATTCACAATCAGTATAAAAGAGGTTTTTATGTCAGAGTCATTTAAATTAATAGCCGGTAATTCATTTCCAACAGTTACCGCACACTTGCTCGATGGTACAACCGCAGATCTAAGTAAGCCGCACGGTGGCGCCGAGTGGCAAATGCTCGTGGTATACAGAGGCAAGCATTGCCCGCTTTGTATGCGTTACTTAAATTTACTAGAAGCGCAATTACCCGCATTAAAGGCACTTGGGGTGAGCGTTTGTGCCGTTTCTGCAGATACCCGCGCACAGCTAACACAAAGCATGGACACGCTCGCGATTAGCTTTCCTATTGCGTATGGTTTAACACAGCAGCAAATGAAACAACTTGGGCTGTATATTTCCTCACCTCGCTCTGAGCAAGAAACAGATCACAACTTTGCAGAGCCCGCTATATTTGTCGTAAATAAGCAAGGGATATTGCAAGCTGTAAATATTTCTAATGCCCCGTATTTACGCCCTGAATTAGACGTGGTTGTAAGAGGCTTAAAGTTTATTAAAGAGCAAAATAACTACCCTATTCGCGGCACTGTTGTGTAACCATTTAAATTGCAGCCGTGGCGTTTATTACCTGACGGCTGCTTTATTAAGGCATAAGCTTTCATGAAGAATTTATTTAGTAATCTTTTAAATTTAGCCAGCGCGCTTTTTATGTTTAAGTTTGCCCTGCCAAAATTATTAGCAGCGCAAGTAAGCGTTAATACCTTTAGCTACTTTGCACAGGTACTGCCCGTTAACGCTAAAATTTATATGTATAGCGTGGGTTTACTGGAGTTGGTAGTGGGTTTAATGATGCTTGCTCTTTTGTTTATTAAAAATGAAAAGCAAAAAGCACTGTTTATCTATGTTGCGTATGTTTTATTGGCGGGTACGTTAATTGGGGCGCTGTTACATGAATATTTTGTTCGCTCCGAGCCAGTTGCTCAGTTAGTGACTTACTCAGGCTGCTTTTTAGTTATATGTGCCATACAATTTTTAGCCTATAAAAAGGCGCTAATAGCACGTTTTGAGTGACTTTAAAGTGTTAAATGCTAGATAGAAACAGCACCTTTTGTACTAAAACGTGTAGTTACAAAAAAGCCGCTAAATAGCGGCTTTTAATATTATTTTTCAACATTTCTGCTTTTATCAAAAATTAGAACGGAATGTCGTCATCAAAATCTATTGTTGGTTCCATAGGATTTGATGCACCGCCCTGAGGGGCGTTTTGCGGCTTAGGTGCAAAACCACCTTGCTGCTGTGGCGCATTACTTTGCCCAGGAGCAAAGCCACTGTTGTTTGATTGTTGGTATTGGTTATTCTGCTGTGGAGCAGGTGCTGCAGCTGGGCGTTGTGCTGGTGCAGCTTGTTGCTGTGGCGCATAACCACTTTGCTGGCTGTTTTGAGCTTGGTTGTTTTGACCATAGCCGCCGCCTTGTTGATTATTTTGGTAACCGCCACCTTGTTGGCCGCCTTGATTACCTTGATAACCACCACCTTGCTGATCGCCACCGCGAGCGCCTAGCATTTGCATTTGACCCGTAAAGCCATCAACAACGATTTCTGTTGTGTATTTTTCTTGGCCTTGTTGGTCGGTCCATTTACGTGTTTGAAGTTTACCTTCAACGTAAATTTGCGAGCCTTTACGGCAGTACTCACCAACAATTTCAGCTAGCTTGCCAAAAAATACTACACGGTGCCATTCAGTTTTATCAACCATTTGGCCAGTGTTTTTGTCTTTATAGCTGTCTGACGTTGCTAAGGTAATATTTGCTACACCATTGCCATTAGGCATGTAACGAACTTCAGGATCTTGTCCTAAATTACCAACCAAAATTACTTTGTTCACACCGCGTGCCATGGAACCATCTCCTATAAACGTTAGATTAAACCAGCTACTTTACGTGCTTGGTCTAGGTCAAATTCTTTATCATTAATCTTTAAATAGCTGCGGCTTTCGTCGCGTACTACTGTTGCTTCTATTACGCCAGGTAAAGCAACTAGCTGAGAAGCAAGTGCTTGAGCTTGCTCTTCAGAACTTAAATTGGTCATTAAACTAATAACTTTACTTTTCGGTGGGACTTGCATTTTCCACGCAATAATAAGCCATATTAACCCAACAAGTGCTGCTGCCGCAAACACAGCTTGCGTACTTGTAGTTTGGGCAACATAACCCCCTAAAATACCACCTAAAAAAGCTCCCAAAAACTGGCTAGACGAATACCCTCCCATAGCAGAACCTTTTTGGCTAGCGGGCGCAATACGCGATACAAGCGCAGGCATAGTGGCTTCTAAAAAATTAAATGCTACAAAATAAAGCAACATACAAATGGCAATGCCAACCACGCTATTCACCCAAATAGACATAGCAAACATACTAATAGAAAGCAGTGCTACTGAGCCAATAAACGCTTGTTTTTCTTTTTCTTTTTTAATGGCAATAATCATAATAGGGACCATTAAAATAAACGCTAACAGCAATACCGGAATATATAAATACCAATGGTGGTTTGCCACTAAGCCATCTTTTATTAGTTGGCTGGGTAGCACCACAAAAATAGTGGTTAGCGTTAAATGTAGCAGTAATACGCCTGCATTTAAGCGCGATAATTGCGGATGCTTAATAAGCTTTTTAATATCACTAAAGCTTGCCAAGGTATCGCCTTTGGGCGCTTTGTTTACTGCGTTTGGCACTAGAAATAAAATAATACTAATACCGAACACGGCAAGTATTGCTGTTAACCAGAATACGCCTGCTACACCCCACGACGCGGCAACAATAGGCCCAAGTAACATAGCAAAAGCAAAGCTCATGCCTATGCTCATACCAATTACGGCCATTACTTTAGGGCGTTGTTCGTCGCGGCTTAGGTCGCTGGCAAAAGCAAGCAACGCACTGGCTATAGCGCCCATACCTTGCAATGCACGGCCCACTGTAACCATTTGAATAGATTCAGCAAGGGCTGCAATAACAGAGCCCAACGCAAACACAACTAAGCCACCAACAATGACTTTTTTACGGCCTATTTTATCTGACAAACGCCCCATAGGAATTTGCAGTACCGCTTGCGTTAAGCCATACGCGCCAATAGCAAATCCTATCCACATAGGCGAAAAACCATCAAGCGATTGGCCATAAATAGCCAATACAGGCATTAGCATAAACAAGCCGAGCATTCTAAATGCAAACACACTCGCCAGCGATACAGCGGCGCGCTTTTCTCGTGAATTAAGTGAAGATGCGGTCATTATCTGCGTATTCTTACGATATGAAAAATTTAGGCTGGGATTCTACCACAAGCTTGGCAATAATTAATCGCCTATAAGTAAGGATTTTTTCGTTGATCATTGATTAATAATGTTTCGTATTATGCGATACTGGACAAATAATTTTGGTAATAAACGAGATAGCATGGAAAACATTGAAGTCCGAGGCGCCCGTACGCACAATTTAAAAGACATCAGCCTAACCATCCCACGTGATAAATTAATTGTTATCACAGGCCTATCTGGTTCGGGAAAGTCATCACTGGCATTTGATACTTTATATGCAGAAGGACAGCGTCGTTATGTTGAGTCACTTTCTGCCTACGCAAGGCAATTTTTATCGTTAATGGAAAAGCCTGACGTTGATCATATTGAAGGCCTCTCTCCCGCCATTTCTATTGAGCAAAAATCTACATCGCATAATCCTCGCTCAACAGTGGGTACCATTACCGAAATATACGATTACTTGCGTTTAATGTTTGCCCGCGTGGGCGAACCACGATGCCCAACCCACGACTTACCGCTCGCAGCTCAAACAATTAGCCAAATGGTTGATACCGTTTTAGCACTGCCAGAGGGCACTAAGCTGATGCTTTTAGCGCCAGTGGTTAAAGATCGTAAAGGTGAGCACGTTAAATTACTTGAGCAACTTGCAAGCCAAGGCTACATTCGCGCTCGTATAGACGGCGAAGTATGCGACTTATCAGATCCACCAACGCTTGAGCTTCATAAAAAACACACTATTGAAGTGGTTGTTGACCGCTTTAAAGTAAAAGATGGCCAACAGCAGCGTTTAGCAGAGTCGTTCGAAACCGCACTAGAGATGTCAGGCGGTGTGGCAAATGTAGCCTACATGGACGACAGTACGATAGAAGAAATGCTGTTCTCGGCAAATTTTGCCTGCCCTACCTGTGGCTACGCAATGACCGAATTAGAGCCGCGTTTATTTTCGTTTAATAACCCTGCCGGCGCGTGTCAAAGCTGTGATGGTTTAGGCGTACGCCAATACTTTGATCCTAACCGTGTGGTACATAACCCAGAGCTCAGCCTTGCCGGTGGTGCTATTAAAGGATGGGATAAACGCAGCTTTTATTATTTTCAAATGCTACAGGCGGTCGCCGAGCACTATAACTTTGATTTAGATGTGCCATTTGAAAAGCTGGCTAAAGAATCGCAAAAAATTATTTTAGAGGGCTCAGGGCAAACAAAAATAGCCTTTAACTACCGTAACGATAGGGGCGATTTAATAACACGCAACCACGAGTTTGAAGGCGTGTTAAACAACATGAACCGTCGCTATCGCGAAACTGAGTCAAACTCGGTGCGTGAAGAGCTCGCTAAATATCAAACTAGCCAAGCGTGCCCTAGTTGTCATGGCTCGCGTTTGCGCCAAGAAGCACGCCACGTATTTATAGGTCAAACAAACCTACCTGCTATTACGACTATGAGTATTGGCGAAGCGATGGACTTTTTTGAAGGGTTATCGCTAACAGGTCAAAAAGCTCAAATAGCTGAAAAAATCCTGAAAGAAATTCGCGACCGCTTATCGTTTTTAATTAATGTTGGCCTTAATTACTTATCACTTGAGCGCAGTGCCGATACACTCTCCGGTGGTGAAGCGCAGCGTATTCGTTTAGCCAGCCAGATTGGTGCAGGCCTTGTAGGCGTAATGTACGTACTGGATGAACCATCAATTGGTTTACACCAGCGCGATAACGACCGTTTATTACAAACATTGGTGCATTTACGCGACTTAGGTAATACCGTTATTGTTGTTGAGCACGACGAAGACGCGATTCGCGCAGCCGATCACATTATTGATATTGGCCCAGGCGCGGGAGTGCACGGCGGACACATTATTGCACAAGGTACACGTGACGATATTTTAGCCACTAAAGACTCGGTAACGGGCCAGTTTTTATCAGGCGTACGCAAAATAGAAGTGCCACAAGAGCGTAACCCAACCAGCGACAAATGGCTTGAGCTATTTGGTGCCACAGGTAATAACCTAAAAAATGTAGACTTAAAAATTCCATTTGGCTTATTAACCTGTATTACAGGGGTATCGGGCTCAGGTAAATCAACGCTCATTAACGATACACTCTTTAAGCTTGCGCATACTGAGCTTAACGGCGCGTCCACAGCAGAAGCCGCGCCTTACAAGTCAATTAGTGGCCTTGATCACTTTGACAAAGTGATTGATATTGACCAAAGCCCAATTGGTCGTACACCGCGCTCAAACCCTGCAACCTACACAGGTATTTTTACCGGTATTCGTGAGTTATTTGCAGGGACACAAGAAGCCCGCTCTCGCGGCTATAAAGTAGGTCGCTTTAGCTTTAACGTGAAAGGCGGGCGCTGTGAAGCCTGCCAAGGGGATGGCGTAATTAAAGTAGAAATGCACTTTTTACCTGATGTATATGTACCGTGTGATGTATGTAAGGGCGCGCGCTATAACCGCGAAACCTTAGAAGTGCAATACAAAGGTAAAAACATTCACCAAGTGCTCGAAATGACCGTTGAAGACGCGCACGACTACTTTGATAAAATACCTGCAATAGCGCGTAAACTTAAAACGCTTATGGACGTTGGTTTATCGTATATTCGCCTAGGGCAAGCTGCTACCACGCTCTCTGGTGGTGAAGCACAACGTGTAAAACTGGCTCGTGAGCTTTCTAAACGCGATACAGGTAAAACACTGTATATACTTGATGAGCCAACAACCGGCCTTCACTTTGCCGATATTGAACAGCTACTTGTGGTATTACATCGCCTGCGCGATCATGGTAATACCATTGTGGTAATTGAGCATAACTTAGATGTGGTTAAAACCGCAGACTGGGTGGTTGATTTAGGCCCTGAAGGAGGCGCTGGCGGCGGTGAAATACTCATTGCAGGCACGCCTGAAGAAGTAGCCGAATGTGAGCGCTCGCATACTGGGCATTACCTAAAGCCATTGCTTTAAGATAGGTAATAAAAAGTATTCATTAAAAGTTACAAAAATGCCGCTAAATTTAGCGGCATTTTTATTTGCTTATACTAGGGCGTGTTGATCTTTGATGGTTGAATTTGCAGCAGTATGTTTGGTTTTTAGGCAAGGCAGAGCCTATGAAGTGTGGTTACTCCCCATAAATAGGCGATAACGCAGCATAAATGCCAAACATGCGCTGCCCTTCGGGTTCTGCCTAGGGGCGATAAACTCTTTGTTGCCTACATGGATGTAGGTAAGGGGCGTGAGCAGGACGCGGAAGCTTTGCTTGGTTTTTACTTAGCCCACTAGGTTACAAACCTCGCGCCGCAATTTAATCGCCCCTAGATTGAACAAATTTCAATCCGCAAAGATCAACACGCCCTAATAAAACAATTTATGTACGAGGAATAAACCCTAGTGCATCGTAAACCGATTTAAGAGTTTTTTCTGCACGTACACTGGCTTTTTCTGCGCCTGATTTCATGATGCTATCAAGTAGGTTTTGATCTTCTCTGATCTCTTTAAAACGTGCTTGGATTGGCTCAATCATGCTAACAACTGCATCGGCTGTGTCTTTTTTCAGGTGACCATACATTTTATCTTCATACTCTGGCACTAAGTCTTCAATTGAGCGCTTAGTGGCTACGCTTAATAAAGTAAGTAAATTAGAAACGCCTGGCTTTTCAGTACGGTCAAAGTAAATACGCGCTTGCTCGTCTGAATCGGTTACTGCTTTTTTAAGCTTTTTCTCAATCTTTTTAGGCTCATCTAATAGCATGATGTAGCCATTAGGGTTTTCATCAGACTTAGACATTTTTTTGAGCGGATCTTGAAGGCTCATTACGCGTGCGCCAAATTCGGGAATGTATGGCTCAGGTAACTTAAATACGTCACCGTATAAATTATTAAAGCGTGTCGCTATATCACGCGTTAACTCTAAGTGCTGCTTTTGGTCATCCCCTACCGGTACTTGGTCAGCTTGATATAATAAAATATCCGCAGCTTGCAATACTGGGTACGAGAATAAACCTACGTTTACATTGTTAGCATGCTTAGATGACTTGTCTTTAAACTGAGTCATGCGGTTAAGCTCGCCCATTTGTGCGTAACAATTTAGCACCCATGCTAACTGCGCGTGTTCTGGCACTTGCGACTGTACAAATAAGGCCGATTTTTCAGGGTCTATGCCACATGCCGCGTATAACGCTATACCATCTAATACACGAGAGCGAAGAAGTTCAGGCTCTTGGCGCACGGTAATCGCGTGTAAATCAACAAGCATAAAGAAACTTTCGTGGTCTTCCTGTAGCTTTAGCCACTGGTTAATAGCGCCAACATAGTTGCCTATTGTCATACCACCGGTTGGCTGAATGCCACTTAAAACTACTGGTTTACTCATGATTTTCCTTTAGTGTTTAGTTAATTAAAAATTTTAACGCTGTGTTAGTGTTGGTATTATATCTAAGAAGTTATCGCATAGGTACTGTGGATTATAATCCTCAAGATTTTCACCTTGGTTATAACCATAATCCACCGCTATTACATCAATTTTAGCGGCATGTGCTGCCAATATATCGCTTTTTGAATCGCCAATCATAATAGCCTTACTCGGCTCAACATTCAGCTTTTTACATGCATACAGTAAAGGCGCTGGTGAAGGCTTTTTAGCCATATCGTCTCCACACACTATCACTTCAAAGTGACTGGTAAGGGAAAGCTTATCAAGTAGTAGCTCGGTAAATAGACGCGCCTTATTAGTAACAAGTGCTTTTGGCATGCCCCGCAAAGCACTGAGCCCTGTTTCTACATGCTGATACAACACACTATACTTGCCCACTAGCTGCTCATAATGTTGGTAAAATAAGGCAATGGCTTTTGCACTAAGCGCTTCATCTAAATGTTCGCTAATTTGCATATCGCCGCTGAGTGCACGTTTGACTAGGGTTTCAATACCGTTGCCTATCCAGCTTTCAACCAAGCTTTGGCTAACAATAGGAAACGCTAAATCACTCAGTGTTAAGTTTACTGCTAGGTATAAATCGTAAACGCTATCAACAAGTGTGCCGTCAAGGTCGAACAAAGCTACATCATATTTCATTACTTTACGTTTCCTAACTGCTCACGCATTTGATCAATAACCACTTTGTAATCAGGCTCATTAAAAATAGCAGACCCTGCTACAAACATATCGGCACCTGCTTGCGCCGCTGCGGCTATGTTATCAACCTTAATACCACCATCTACTTCTAGGCGAATATCACGACCCGACGCAACTATACGCTGCTTAGCTTGAGCTAGTTTTTCAAGGGTGTGGGGAATAAAGCTTTGGCCGCCAAAGCCTGGGTTTACCGACATTAATAAAATAGTATCTAGCTTATCAATAACGTGATCGAGGTAGCTAAGGCTAGTGGCAGGGTTAAATACTAAGCCTGCTTTACAACCATGGTCTTTAATGAGCTGTATGGTGCGGTCTATATGCTCGCTGGCCTCAGGGTGAAAAGTAATTATTGATGCGCCGGCCTCTGCAAACAAAGGGATTATACTATCGACTGGTTTTACCATTAGGTGCACATCTATAGGCGCTGTTACACCGTGATCTCTAAGCGCTTTACACACCATAGGCCCAATAGTGAGATTAGGCACGTAGTGATTGTCCATGACATCAAAATGTACTACATCAGCGCCTGCAGCGAGTACTTTATCCACATCTTCGCCTAATTTTGCAAAATCGGCTGACAAAATAGAAGGCGCAATTAAGTATTTTTGTTCAGGGTTTAACATAGTAATCCGTCAATCAGTAAAATATGCCTTAATGTACCGTAAATGCTGAGGTTTCCCAAGTAATACACTGTAAATTAGGCATAACTAAAAATATCGATTTAAATATATAAGTATTTATTTATGAAAAGCTTTAGTGGTTGAGTTTTGGGCAGCATGTTTAATTTTTGGTAAGGCCGTGAGTAGACGCACAAGCTTTGCTTACATGATGTAAGCTATTAGATTAACGTAAGAGCAGTTATTGTGCCCACTCGATTACAAACTTCGGGGCGCGATTTAAAAACTCTTAGCTTGAGAACACACTTTAACTCGCAAGTTTCAACAGGCCTTAGCTATTACAGATAAATATTAGTTTGTTATTTATACAGCTTTTGTTATTATTAAAGGAGTAACTTAATTTTAGGCTAATATTATGCGTGCATTTAAAACAGGGATCTTAATTGCGTCGGCATTGTTATTTATTGGGGCATTTAGTTTTGCGCCAAGTTCTGAGCAAGATTTAAGCTTAGTTAGCAATTGTCAGCATCAGGCAAGTAGTAAAAGCGCTTCAAACACCTTAACGTGTGCGAAAGTAGAAGAAGGTTCATCGTGGTTTTCGTGGCTAACAGGCGATAGTCGCAGTGCGCAGTTCCATTATTTAGATTTATTAGAGCTATTAACTAGCTCAGAAGACGCTAAGAATACGCCTTCAATAAAACCTCTATTTTAAATAATGCTGCACTTTATTAGCGCGTTGCAAAGTGTGCTAGCAGCATTTTTTGGTGTGCAATCAGAGCACAAACGCCAAGCCGACTTCCAGCAACACTCCCCTCTTTTTATTATTGCTTTAGCTGTGCTGTTTTTTGTTATTTTTGTAGTGACAATTTACGCAGTGGTTGCTTGGGTGCTAAATACATAGCCATTAACTCGTCGACCTTGTTGCGTGATCCACCTTTAGGGCTGATAGTACGTTTTACCTGAATTTTACCAAGTGTAGCTTGGCTATAAATTTTTCGCGTCCACACGGTATCGTGGTTAGATATAAGCACTGGGGTATTGTTTTCGAACGCGGCTTGCTCGGCTAAGTTTGCCAAGTTTGCTTGATCGTCTAAATTAAACCCGCCTTTAGCATAAGAGGTAAACGACGCTGTTTTACTTAGCGGCACATAAGGAGGATCGCAATAAATAACCGCATTGTTTGGCACAAGCTTAAACACATCATCATAGCTTAGGCAGGTAAATGTGGCTTTTTGTGCTTTTTCGGCAAAAAAGTACATTTCTTTTTCTGGAAAATAAGGCTTTTTATATTTACCAAATGGCACGTTAAAAATGCCTTTGAGATTATACCTACACAGCCCATTGTAACCATGGCGATTCATGTATAAAAAGAGCATTGCGCGCTCATATACATCATTGCTTTTATTAAACTGTACACGGTATTCGTAGTAAGCGTCTGGGTGGTTATTTAAATCAACAAATAGTTTTTTAGAGTCACTTATAAACTCATCAGGCGAGCGCTTGAGCTCTTTGTATAAGTTAATTAAATCAGCATTGATGTCGTTGAGTAAATAGTGTTTAAAATTACTATTTAAAAATACCGAGCCTGCACCTACAAAAGGTTCTACCAAGGTTTCAGCGTGTTTGCTGGCTTGAGATAAACGTGCATTAATATCTTCAACTAGGCTGTATTTACCGCCAGCCCATTTAAGGAAGGCTCTACTCTTTTGTTGCATTGGTTCTTAACTTCAATCTGCTGTAGCGCGATTTTACACTAAAGTGAGTCAGTTTACTGATCAAGTCGTGCAATTTCTTGTTTTATTTTGCTGATTTTTTTATAAAAAGGCTTGTTCTTTCTAAGCGCACTCGACAAGGCAGACAACGCACTTTTAGCATCAGCGAGTGATGCATAACTGCCAATAGTAACCACCCACCACACTTTATTATTTCGCTTAGTTTGATATACCTTAGCGCGCTGGCTTAAATTATGTTGAATAATAAACTCACGGGTGATTTTTTCCTGTGTAACGGCTAGCAGCTGCACAGTTGTATTATTATCTGGCTGTGCTAAATACCAAGCGTTATTTGAGGTTTTAGGCTGTGGGCTTTCTTTATCGTCACTTTCGATTGGCTCAATAGTCTCAGGAGTGTTTAAGCTTTGTGGTAACGCCTCACTTTGTTCACTTTGTTCACTTTGCTCACTTTGAGCGCTTTGTTGAGCTTGGTGCGTTAGGCTTTGCATTATCGCCGGCACATCGTTTTTATGGGGCGCTACATTAGCTTGTGATTTATCGCTGACCGGCTCTAAAAGCGAATCCGCTTTTGATATATCAGAATTGTCATTACTGACTTCTTTATCCGCGCTTGGGATAGCGGTAATTTTAGAAGCAGGAATAGCGGTATCTATGTCCTGGCTTTGTTGATTTTGATAGTACGTTTGCCACCACTGGGTCATGTCATTTTTATACAGCAACCCAATGATAAGTAGCATAATTATAATTAACAATGAGATTAAGTGTACTCGCCACGACACTTTATCTTTTTTTACAATATCAGCCACATGCTCCGTTGGTTGCCATGCTAATAATAAGCTGGGGTTGCCATTCGCTTCTTTTAAAAATGCGCTAAATACGGGGTCTTCATCGTACGGTAAATTAGGAAAATACCAGCTCATTAGCTGTTTAGATTCATGTGCAGATAAAGGCTCTAAGTAAATTTCAACGGCATTATTAATAGCTAGCTTTGATTGCGAAGCTAGCATGATATAAAGCGTTACAGGGCTGTTTTTGGCAAGTAACTCTAACTCTTGTAATAGCTCTTCAGATAGGTGCCTGGCATTATCGAGCACCCACAAACAGGCCTCACACGGTTGCTGCTGCAACAGGTGGTAAAAGTTTTCACTTAACGATAAATCGTGGTCAATCAGCGGAGAGTTAAAGCTTTGCTCTAATATATCACTCATCAGTGATACATCATTTACACTGGCACTTACTTGTACAAATGCTTTATTAAAACTGTTGTATTTGTCGGTGATGAAGGTTTCGAGCATATAACTTTTGCCTAGGCCAGAGGTGCCTAGTAATACAATTAAGTTTTGCCCGTATTCAAATTGCAGAGCGATTCTATCCACCAACGCCGCACGGCTTGGTAAAATTTGCGCCTGCATTATTGCTCGATTAACGCTCTAACTTGGTCGTCTGATACGTCATCTACCAATGCGCATTGACCAAATTGAGTAGGTAAAATAAAGCGGATAGTGCCTTTTTTATTTTTTTTGTCTTTACGCATATGCATTAAAAACTGCTCTGCAGTCATTTCACTTGGGATCTCAGTCGGTAAATTATAAAGCTTGAGTAGCGTTACAATTCTATCTACCTCAGTTTGCGATAAATCACCGCGTGTATGCGCTAATTTAGCAGCAAGTACCATTCCGGTAGCAACAGCCTCGCCATGTAGCCATACACCGTATCCCATTTGCGCTTCAATTGCATGCGCAAAGGTATGCCCTAAGTTGAGTAATGCACGAAGGCCATTTTCTTTTTCATCTTGCGCCACGATAAGCGCTTTAATTTCACAACATCTATAAATAATATGCTGCAAACTTGCTTCATCTAGTTGCTGTAGCTTTTCTACATTTTGCTCAATAAAAGCAAATAGCTCGGTATCGTAAATTAAACCATACTTAATAACTTCGGCCATACCCGCAGCAAATTCGCGCGCCGGTAAAGTGTGAAGTGAATTAGTATCAATAAAAACCGCTTGCGGCTGATAAAACGCCCCAATCATGTTTTTACCCAGTGGGTGATTAACCGCTGTTTTGCCCCCTACAGAGGAGTCAACTTGTGATAGTACCGTGGTCGGAATTTGAATAAACGGTACACCGCGCTGATAACATGCAGCAACAAAACCTGTTAAATCGCCAATAACGCCGCCACCTAGTGCAATTAAGCATGTGTCTCGGCCGCAATTATTTTGCAATAAAAAAGCAGATATTTTCTCAAACCATTCAAGCGACTTGTATTGCTCACCATCTGGAATGACAAAAGAAAGAGGGTCTAGATCAGCTAACGAATCAAGCAGTCCTTGTAAATATAAAGGCGCAACTGTGTCGTTAGTGATAATGATAGGCCGACAATCACCAATGTGGTGAACAAGGCGGCCATTATCTTGAAGTGCAGATTGACCAATAAAAATAGGATAACTTCGCTCGTCCAAATTAACAGTTAATTCAAGCATGCTTTGTTATTTCCTTTATTATTGGTTTTTAAAAATCTAATTTCTCGATGATTTGGTTAGCAACAACTTTAGCGCTTTGCTCATCGGTGCGTACAACAAAATCGGCAACTTCTTTGTATAGTGGCTCGCGTTCTTCTGCTAAGCGCTCTAGTACATTACGAGGTGCTTCTTCAGTTTGCAGTAATGGGCGACGCTTGTCGCGTTGCGTGCGTGCAACTTGCTTTTCTATAGGTGTCTCTAGGTATACAACGATACCACGAGCCGAAAGCTTGTTTCGAACTTCTTTACTCATTACTGAACCACCACCGGTTGCAAGTACAATACCTTGCATTTCGGTTAAGTCGCCAATAACAGATTCTTCACGAAGTCTAAAGCCTTCTTCACCCTCAAGATCAAACACCCAGGCAATATCTGCACCGGTACGGCGTTCGATTTCTTGATCAGAATCGACAAATTCAAGGTGTAATTGGTCAGCGATGTGACGACCAATCGTGCTTTTGCCAGCCCCCATGGGGCCAACTAGAAATATATTACGTTTCTCAGCCATATCTTTTAGTACAAACGAACTCTAAAATTTGAAATAAAACCCCGCCTAACGACCTGGCCCCAAAATTAAGGAGGGGATTATCTCAGTAATTGGCCGGGTATTTCAAGTCTATTACAATAAAAAGCCATATAACGAGCAATTATTATCAATAAACACTCGTTGACGAACATAAAACCACTAAATTTTAGTCTATTTGTATTTTCGGTGTCACGAAAATAAGTAATTCACGTTTCTCATTAAACTCGCTGGTGCTCTTAAATAAGCGTCCAACATATGGAATATCACCAAGTACAGGTACTTTATTTGTGGTATTAATTATTTGCTGCTGAAAAATACCACCCAGCACAACGGTTTGGCCGTTATCAACCAGCACTTGTGTTTCAATTTGTTGAGTGTCTATCGAAACCGCTTCACCTGTTCCGGTTTGAACCGTTTCGCCACGAGTATCTTGTGTAATAACTAAGTCTAAAATAACTTTGTTATCAGGCGTTATATGCGGTGTAACCTCAAGGCTCAATACCGCTTTTTTAAAGCTTACAGTAGTAGCACCACTTGAGGCTGATTCGGTATAGGGGATTTCAGTACCTTGCTCAATACGTGCTTTTTGCTGATTAGCTGCAGTAATGCGCGGGCTCGCAATAATCTCACCTTTATTTTCTTCTTCTAAAGCACTTAGCTCTAAATCAATTAAAGTGCCATTAGCCAACTTAGCTATGTGTAAACCAATACTTGCCGCAGGGTTAGTAATAGGTAGGTTTACATTAAGACGGTCTGATAAATCAGGAATAGTGCCATTTGAGATAGACTCAGCTCCTTCAAGCGAGCCAGAGATACCATCGCTATCTTGTTGATCACTAAATCCCCAACGCACGCCTAAATCTTCTGTGACGTTATCGCGCACTGTTACCATACGTGATTCAATAACAACCTGTTGCACTGGAATATCCAGTGTTTCAATCATACGGCGAATACTCTCAATGCTCTTAGCTGTATCTTTAATAAGTAATGTATTGGTACGCTGGTCAACCGATACACTGCCTCGGGCAGAAATGATGCTGTTAGTATCGGTTTTCAGTAAATCCGCAAAATCTTCAGCCTTAGCGTAGTTTAAACGAATATACTCACTGTAAAGCGGCTCTAAATCCTCGACCTTTTGTTTTGCTAATAAATCTTTAGCTTCACGTGCAGCGAGTTCTTCAGCTGGCGCAACCATCAATATAGAGCCATCCATACGCTTATCAAGGCCTTTAATACGTAGTACAACGTCTAAAGCCTGATCCCATGGAACGCCATCTAAACGAAGCGTAATATTGCCGGTTACGGAGTCACTCGTTACTAAGTTAAACTCGTTATAACCCGCTATGATTTGCAGTACAGCTCTAACCGAAATATCTTGGAAGTTTAAGGTCATTGGACGACCTTGATATTCCTTGCCGCCATCTAAATAGGCATTTTGCGTTTCATCTTTTTCAATGGTTAACGTTAAAATGTTATCTATTTGCTGGTAGGTAAAGGTAAAAGCAGCATTAGGCTCAATAACTACACGGCTTAAGCTATCTTCTTTAAAGGTCTCAATGGTACTTACTACAGTACCAAAATCTAGCACATCTAATTCATACAGTAAGTCGTCTAAAATATCTGTGTGATGAAACTCTGCAATTATTTTTCCACCACTTTCATGTACTTCTATTGCAGCTTGCGTGTCTTGTAAAAATACTAAAACTTTTGCTTCGCCTTTTTCACCACGGCGAAAATCAATAGATTGAATCCGATTAATATAAGCGCTTGAGGCATCATAACCATTGCTGCTTTCATCAGAAGCTTGTTCAGTAAGCGGGTTATCAGATACGCGCAACGACACTAAGTTATTATTAACTTGTGTTTCGTATATTTTTAAACGCTCTAAATTTACCGTAACTTTTAAGCCTTGCTCTGTCAGTACGCTGCTTACACTGTTTATACCTGCGTGATCGACCGGCACATTTTCAAGGCCCTGTTCTAGTTCTGCACCATCAAATAGCATTTCTATGCGCGCTGGTGTGTTGTGTACTTGAATTTTAGGTTGTTGTGTTAGCTCTTCGTCAAATACAAGTTGTAACTCTGTCTCGCCTTTTAGCAAGGGGTTATAACGTACATCATAAAGTAGCGGCGCTGCACTGGCTGTTTTTGCAACAAAAAGAGCCAATATGACAAATAACACCGTTTGAAAACGATGATGCCAAAGTACATCCTTATGCATGTGTGTTTTACCTTTTTTATTATTAATTTGCGCCATTATTTGCCGCCTCTAACATTTCCAATTTAGTCAGCCGCTCTTTCCAACAACCCGACCCATCAGGGATTAATTCAACTAGTTCTACATAATCACTACTTACAGACTTAACTTTACCGTCATACGTCCCTAAGTAATTATTTACCGTTACCCTATGCAGCGTTTCATCCGCTGCGGTGATCAGTGCCCACATTTGCCCGTTAGAGCCTAATGTACCTTTCATTGATAGGTTATCGAGCGGGTACTTTTCTAGTGGCTCTCTCACTCTATCAGGGTCAGGGTGTAAACAATTTTTAATTTGCGTTAGCTTATTTTGAATAATTTCAGGCTGTGGAGCCACAAAAGGACTACGTAACTGCGATGCATTATATTCAAAATGTTCAAACTGCGTTAATTCAGGTATTTCCTCAACTTTAGGCGTGGTGCTGGCCTTAACTTGGTCAATAAATTCTTTTTGCTCCGACGTATCGTCGTTACAACCTGCCAACAATAAAACTGACAATGATAATAAAGGGACTAATCTCACTTTTTAACCCCTTCTTCATAACGATATGTTTTTGCTACCACACTGAATGTTAGTTGCTTTTCGCCAGATGATACAATCGAAAAGTCATGTAAACTTACAATTCGTGGTAATTGGGCTACTTTTCCTACAAATTCACCAAATTCATGGTAAGTGCCTATTACTTCAATTTTAATTGGCAGCTCAGTATAAAACTCTTTTTCGACTTCAGGTAACCAGCCAATTTTCAAAAATGTTAAACCGCTAGTAGTACCTACATAAGATAAATCGTCTAACAGGCCTGGGGTTTCATTTGAGGTAGGTAATCGCTTTAGTAGTTGTGAAAACTTATCTTCCATTTCAACCATTTGCTGGCGGTATATATCAAGCTTACTGGCTACGGCATACTTTGTTCTGTAGGTACTGCGCAGCTCTACTTCTTTAGCTACCGCGCTGTGATAGCTGTCTATTTCATCAGATACCAATAGGCTGTAACTAAAAAACAACACTAAACCGGCTATAAATAAGCAACAAATTGCTTTTACTGCAACGGGCCACTCGCCAATGTTGTCGAGCTCAATTTCATTCCAATCTATTTCATTTAAGGCTTTTAAATCAAGGTTCATCACTTACCTCACCAATTTCATCAAATGGTTTTACGTAAAACTCCATATTAAAATCACTGAGTAACCGTGATGTTTGATCGCCTGCCACAATGCCTTGCATGGTAGGTCTTTCTAATAAATATGAGCCTTGCACCTGACGCAGCATAGTAGATAAACGATTGTTTGATTCACTGCGCCCTAGCACATGTATTTGACTACCGCGGCGCTCAAGCTTAGTTAAATACACGCCTTGAGGTACAATTTTAGCTACTTCATCCATAATTTGAGTACCTAAATTACGGCTGCTTTGTAGCTCTTCAATTAATCGCATACGTTGTTGTAAATTTTCTTTTCGCTTATCAAGATTTCTAATTTCACTGATTTTTTTATCAAGCATGCTTATTTCTGAGCTTAAATAATTATTTTTTAAATTTTGGCCATCTTTTAAACCCGCGTAAAAAGAGCTAAGTAAGTACATACTTGCAAAACAGCCAATAACAACCGCAACTAAAATTGTTATAAATTTCTTTTTTGATTCTTCACGCTGTAGCTCTCGCCACGGCAATAGATTTATATGTGGCATGATGAAAAGCTCCTTAATGCCAAACCAGTAGCAATTGCAAACTGCGTTCTATTTCGCTGCATTACATTTCTGTCTACTTTTGGCGAAACTTCCATATTTGCAAATGGTTCAGCAACCACAGCATGAATACCTAGCTCTTCAATTAACAACCTATCTAAACCGTCAATCATCGATGTACCGCCGGTTAGCACAATATAATCTACTTGATCTTTACCTGTAGTTGTTAAAAACATTTGTACTGCACGGCGCACTTGTTGCAATAATGATGTTTGAAACGGTGCCAGCACTTCAAAAGTATAATTAGGGGGTAAGTCACCCGTTGTTTTGCCTATTTCAGCCTCATCAAAGCCTTTATTATAGTAAGACACAATGCTGTTAGTGTATTGGTCGCCGCCAAACACTTGGTCACGGGTATAAATTGTTTCTCCCGCTTGAACAACACTCACCAACATTAAAACAGCGCCAATATCTACCACAGCAACACACTTATTAAAGGCGTCACTTGGTAATTGCTGATAATACACATCCATTGCTCTACTTAACGCATAGCTTTCAACATCAACCACTTTAGCGGTTAAGTTTGCCGCCTCAAGTGCGCCCACACGGGCTTCAACACTTTCTGTACGCGCAGCAGATAACAACACATTCATTTTACTCGGGTCGGCTTCGTTGGTAGAGAGCTTTTCAAAATCTAAACTCACTTCATCAAGGGGGTAAGGAATTAAGCTGTCAGCTTCTATTTCAATTTGCGACTCTAATTCAGCGTCACTTAATGAAACATCCATAAAAATAACTTTAGTGATAACGGTTTGCCCTGATACAGCCACTGCCGCTGATTTTAAAGATTTTGGTAGTTTTCTTTTTAATTTTGTAATTATGTTACCAATTGCTTCAATATCCTGAATAGAGCGCTCGCTCATTGCGCCTTTTGGCATAGGTTCAATTGCAAGTGCTTCTAGTCGAAATCCCGTTTCAATTTCACTTAAAAGCACTGCTTTGATAGAGTGCGATCCGATATCAATTCCGACCATCGCAGTGGATGGCTTTTGAAATAGTTGACTTAGCATGTTTGCAACTTGACCTTTGTTTTAATAATAAACAAGTTATAATTTTTTTAGTAAAAAATATTATTCATTTTTTAATCAATATATACTAGCAGTCTAAACTCGCAATTGGGAGTCCATTTAGGGAAATATAAGTGATTTTATTAAAACGAACATTACAATTTTTTATCATTTGCACGTTATTTGGTCTGTTCACTTTAATCAGCCTTTATTATTACGTTAAACCTGATATCCCCAGTGTGCAAGTTTTAAAAGACGTGCAATTACAAACCCCTATGCAAGTCTTTACAAAAGATGGACTCTTAATTAATCAATTTGGTGAAAAACGCCGCATCCCCGTCACTATAGACGAAATCCCCCAGCCTTTAATTGATGCTTTTTTAGCAACAGAAGACAACCGTTTTTATGACCATATTGGTATAGACCCTATTGGTATTGTCCGCTCTGCTATTGTGTTAATTTCAACAGGTGAGAAAAAACAGGGCGCGAGTACCATTACTATGCAGCTTGCTCGTAACTTCTTTTTAACACGAGAAAAAGCGTATATTCGTAAAGTTAAAGAGATTTTTATAGCTCTACATATTGAAAGTGTATTAACAAAAGACGAAATTCTTGAGCTGTATCTTAATAAAATAGAACTAGGTAATCGTGCATTTGGTATTGGGGCTGCTGCTCAAGTTTACTATGGTAAAGAGCTAAAAGACCTCACTCTTGCACAAATGGCAATGATTGCCGGTTTACCTAAAGCCCCTTCGGCGCTTAACCCGATTCGTAACCCAATTAGAGCTAAAGCACGTCGTAATGTAGTGCTTGGTCGCTTACTTACTGAAAACTATATTACGCAACAGCAATACAACGATGCGGCTAACCAGCCTATCACAGCTTATTTTCACGGTGCTGAGATAGACCTTTACGCCCCTTATATCTCTGAGATGGTTCGTGCTGAGATGGTTGAGCGCTACGGTGTAGAAAAAGCATATAACTCTGGCTTTAAAATATTTACCTCTGTGGAGTCTAAAGTTCAAAAGGCTGCGCAAACAGCTTTAGTTAATAATTTACATAACTACGATATGCGTCATGGCTTTCGTGGGCCTGTAGACGTGTTGTGGGATCCAGAAACACAGCCTGCCTTAAGTGAGCAGCAAATTATAGAAAAGCTAAAACCTGTTAAAGAAATAGCTGATTTGCATGCTGGCGTGGTGTTAAATGTGGCAGAGAAAACCGCTGACGTTATTTTAAAAAATGGCCAGCGCACCACACTTGATTGGGATAATTTAAAATGGGCGCGCAAATACATTACTCGCTACCGCCAAAGTTTTGCCCCTAAAGCCGCTACTGACATTCTTACCCCTGGCATGCAAATATGGCTGCGTAAAAATAACGACAACAGTTACCTACTAAGCCAAATACCAGAAGCTGCCAGTGCACTTGTTTCACTCGACCCACAAGATGGTCGTATTAAAGCTATAGTAGGTGGTTACAGTTTTGAGCAAAGCCAATACAACCGAGCGGTACAAGCTAAACGCCAAGTTGGCTCTAATATTAAACCCTTTATATATTCTGCTGCGCTCGAAAATGGCTATACATTGGCCTCTATTTTAAACGACGCGCCAATAAACCAGTGGGATAAAAGTTTAGGTGTAGCGTGGCGACCAAAAAACAGCCCAGCCGTTTATAATGGCCCTATACGTATTCGCCGTGCACTTGCACAATCTAAAAACGTTATTTCTGTGCGCTTACTTCGCGGTGTAGGGTTACAACGCACCGCCGATCACTTGCTTAAGTTTGGTTTTAAAGATGCTGATATTAACCGCAGTGAATCGTTAGCATTAGGCAGTGCATCAATCACGCCATTAGAGCTTGCTCGCGGCATGAGCGCATTTGCTAATGGCGGTCACTTAATTGAACCTTACTTTATATCTGAAATTCAAGATGCCTATGGCAATGTACTATTTAAAGCAAACCCGGCTCTTGCTTGCGATGAAGACGAGCTATTACCCGTCTCTAAAGCAGTGGATAGCTTTGCCAACAATAACCTAGATACCGACATAACAGATGATACAGCCACGCAACCACGTTGTGCACCACGTGTTATTTCAAAGCAAAATGCTTTTTTAATTGCTGAAGCAATGCACAGCGCAGTATGGGGTGGCGGTAGCTGGACCCATAAAACAGGCTGGAGCGGGACAGGTTGGCGTGCGCAAGCATTAGATAGACGCGATCTATCGGGTAAAACAGGCACAACCAATGACTCTGTTGATACTTGGTTTAGCGGCTTTAACCGCAATGTAGTAACGTCTGTATGGGTTGGTTTTGACAACCCAGGTAACTCGTTAGGACGCTCAACCTATAATAACAACCTAGATAGCAGTCAAATCTCTGGTGCTGAATCGGGCGCCAAAACGGCACAGCCTGCTTGGGTTGATTTTATGAAAGTGGCGCTTGAGGGCACACCAGAGGCGCCAATAGAGCCTCCTGAAGGACTAGTTTCAATTCGTATCGATTTAAAAACAGGTTTGTTAAGTCATAAAAACGACTACACCAGTCGCTTTGAGTATTTTGAAAAAGGCACTGCGCCTACAAAATATGTGCTGTCTCAGCCAACTGATATTTTTGAAGAAGATACAAAAACAGAAGAAGAGTTATTCTAAAAACAAAAACGGCAGCTTACACAAGCTGCCGTTTTACTATTAATATTTGCCTGCGCTATTTTAGGTTTTTAACTAACCAATATAAATCAGAGTGCACGCCCGCGGCGGTCACTTCTTTGCCTGCCCCAGGGCCTTGTATTACTAAGGCGTTTTCGTTGTACCACTGGCTATTAATAACAAAGATATTATCGCCTGGTGTTAAGTTAGCTAAGGCGTCCCCTTTAGGCGCGTAAGTTATACCTACCTTCGCCGATACTTTACCCTGCTCTAATGCCAATAAACCGGTATACCTAAGTACAGCATCTTGCGCATTTGCCGCATCGGCATGGTGTTTAATAAACGCATTTAGCTTATCTTTATTCACTAAAAAGTCATCCCATGAACCTTGGGCTAACTCATCAGGCATTAATGCTTGTAAGCTTATATCATTTAAATCTAATTCAATGCCAAGCTCGCGTGCAAGTATCAGCAATTTACGTTGCATATCGCGGCCCGATAAATCCTCGCGAGGATCAGGCTCTGTAAAGCCCATTTTTTGCGCTTCTAGAACAAGATCAGAAAATGCCACACTGCCATCGTACTTACTGCATAGCCACGAGAGTGTGCCCGAGAAAACACCTTCAATACGCGTAATTTTATCGCCACTATTTTGTAAATCGGCCAACGCAAAGTTAATCGGCAACCCTGCCCCAACACTGGTGTTGTAGCGCCAATGCAAGTTACGCTCGCTAATACTTTGGCGCAGCGCGTTATACCAATTAGATGCAGCAGTGCCTGCGTACTTGTTAGCACTTATTAAATGGCAGTCTCGCTCAACAAAGTCAGTGTATAATTGGCTAAATTGCTCGCTTGCCGTTATATCAACAACAACTTTGTGCTCGTAATCAAGTTCGTTTAATGCACTTAATAAATCCGCCTGCTCATAAGCAACGGCATTATGCTGCCATTGTTTTTTCCACTGTCCGAGTGTAATACCCGAGGCATTAAATAGCATATGTTGCGAGCGAATTAAGCCAACTAGCTTAATACTATAATCGCCCGACAATCGTTTAAATTGAGCATCTAGCTGGCTTAAAAATTCATCGCCTACATTACCTAAGCCAGCCACAACCAAGGCAACTTCTTGGCCTTTATTAATTAATTTTTCGTGCAATAAACTAAGTACATCGCTTTCTATTAACTGATCCGTTAACAGCAATGTATAGCCTGTATCTTGATGAATAAAACGAGGGTGAATACTTTGCTGATTTAAAACCTCAGCCGCTAATGTACTTAGTGTGTAAACATCTTGCGTAGGTGCAACCACCGCGCAGCCATTTAAATTAGACTCGCTGATATTTGCTCGCCCAGCAAAATAACTCACTACTTGATGCGTTGCACCCGCGGGCACAACTAAGTATGTATCGCCGTTATGTATAAAGTGATGAAGGCTGTGTTGAATAAGTTGGCTAACATGCGCCACTTCACCCGCGTTAAGGCCTTCAACGAGCAGTAAATCAACATTTTGTAATGTAGTAATAAACCGTTTTTGCTTAGCTTTACCTTGTTTTACAATATCCGTAGGGGCAGTTTGCACATCAAAACTACTACGTACAGCCAGTTTAATATTACTGTTTTTTAAAGGCGAAAGCGTTTTAGCATGTAACACAGGGTTACCCAATCGAGCTAATAAGTTAGCTTGTTCACGGCACACCTTGTTGTACTTAATCGCCTTTTCAACTTTACGTGGGTCAGCACTAAATACCCCTGGCGTATCAGTCCAAATACATACATTTTGTGCGTCGCAATAATTGGCCAATAAGGTGGCGCTGTAATCACTGCCATTGCGCCCAAGCGTAACTGTTTTACCATCAGCACTTGCTGCGATAAACCCTGTTACTACGTTAATTTTATTTGCATCAATAACTTGGCTACATTGCTGCTTGTTTTGCGCATGCAAAAGCTCCCCGCTTGTTACACTAAACAGCGCTCTAGCATCATGAGCACACGCTTGAATGTTTAATTGCGTTAAATAGGCTGCTAATAATCGCGCAGACCACAGCTCACCATGCGCCAGTAAGGCCGCCTCTTGCAACTGCTGCTTGCTGGCTTGCTCCGCTACATCACTTAGCTCTTGCGCTAACACAGCTAAAGCCGTGTGTTTAGTATCAGCTTTTAATAACTCTTCAATTAATGCTGTTTGGTGATTACTCAATTGCAGCAAAATATCAGCCACAGCTTGCTTATCTTGTTGTTGATAACTTTGCCACAGCGAAACCAATGTATCGGTGGTTTTACCCGCAGCAGATACAACCACGCAATCGCCAGGCTGTGTGTGGCCAATAATTATTTTTGCCACACTTTGATAGCGCTCGCCCGAGCTTAAGCTCGAGCCGCCAAATTTATGTACACTGTTTACCATACTCAATCACCACAAAGCTGGATGAGCAGCCTGCTGCTTTACATCACCATTGGCATTGCCTGCAGCTTTACCAACACGCCCTACATTTTTATTTTGACCAGGTTTAACTAAGTTAAATACACGTTCAAAATCAGCCAGTAGGTCTTCTACATCTTCAATACCGACCGAAATACGAATTAGCGTATCGCCCACACCCGCCTCTAAACGTGCTTGAGCTTCCATACCTGCGTGAGTCATGGTCGCAGGATGACAAATTAAACTCTCAACCCCACCTAACGATTCTGCTAAGCTAAATTCTTTAAGGCTTGTTAAAAACGCCGCAGCATCATTCACATCGCCTTTAATATCAAAACTAACCATACCACCAAACCCAAGCTGTTGGGCTTTAGCAAGCGCATGTTGAGGATGCGATTCAAGGCCTGGGTAGTAAACTTGGCTAACATACTCAGAGCTTTCTAGGTATTTAGCAATTGCCAGGGCATTTTCTTGGTGCTGTTTTAAACGCACATTTAAAGTACGTAAACCACGTAACGTTAAATAGCTATCAAATGGTGCGCCGGTAATACCAATGTTATTGGCCCACCAAGCAAGCTCATCACCAAGCTCTTGTGTTGCAGCAACAACTGCACCGCCTACAACATCAGAATGGCCGTTTATATATTTAGTGGTTGAGTGCACAACAATATCTACGCCAAACTTAATTGGGTTTTGTAATGCCGGTGATAAAAAGGTGTTATCGGCGGCCACTAATGCACCGCACTGTTTTGCTATATCCGTCACGGCTTTAATATCCGTTAGGCGCAGCACAGGGTTACTTGGTGTTTCTATCCAAATTAATTTAGGTTTAATGGTTAAAATTTGTTCTAGGCTTTCTGGTTTAGTTAAATCAAGCACTTTAAGTTTAAGCAAGCCGCGCTTTTCTAACGACGTAAATAAACGGTAGCTGCCGCCATAACAATCGTGAGGAATAACCAATGTATCATCGTTATTTAATAACTGTGTGGCTAAGTGCACTGCTGCCATGCCCGTAGCAGTAATAATTCCGCGTGCGCCACCTTCAAGTTCTGCTAGAGTGTCAGCTAAAATATCGCGATTAGGATTACCACTGCGTCCATAGTCGTATGCGCGCTTAGTATCAAAATCGGCAAACGAATAAGTCGTCGATAAATAAATTGGCGGTACAACGGCGCCATGATGTTTATCGGCATCAACCCCATTTCGAACAGCAATGGTTGCTTTGTTTTTTTCGCTCATATTCGTCACCTGATTAATTTGGATGTTTAGACGTCTAAAAGAGTAAGTTATCCATTATAATAAGTCAAAGCTTTTAAAGCTCTAGATGGCTAAAAATAACAGACGCGTAAAACTTCAAGAAAGCTGTATTTACTATTACAGCCAGCTTATTAAGATAGATTGCTATCTATTATTTGACTATCTTTTTTAAAACGATAGAATTTCACGCATATTTACACGCTTTTTACGCCGTGTGAGAAATTAATAATCTGAGGCATCGATACATCTTATGGCTAAATGGAATGGTGAGTATATTCACCCATACGCAGAACACGGGAAAAAATCAGAGCAAGTTAAAAAGATCACCGTTTCGATCCCGCTAAATGTATTAAAAGTATTAACTGATGAGCGTACACGTCGTCAAATAAACAACCTGCGTCATGCAACAAATAGCGAGTTACTATGCGAAGCGTTTTTGCATGCCTTTACAGGCCAGCCATTACCTAATGATGATGACCTACGTAAAGATAACGCAGAAAAAGTACCTGAAGAAGTTAAAAAAATAATGCAAGAAATGGGTTTAGAAGTGCCTATTTTAGACGAAGAATAAAACGTCTTTTTAAACAAAAAAACCTCAGCATGCTGAGGTTTTTTTGTTTAAGCGCTATATATTACGCCATATAATTTTCCGGTAAGTCAATTTGTGCTACGCCCGATTCAACAGCAGCAATAGCAACCGCCTTGGCTATACGTGGTAATAAACGCGGGTCCATCGGTTTAGGAATAATGTAATCTGCACCAAATTCGAGCTTTTCTACACCCGCTGCTTTTAATACTTGCTCAGGCACTGGCTCTTTAGCAATACTACGAATAGCTTCAACAGCGGCTATTTTCATTTCATCGTTAATTGCGCTTGCACGTACATCAAGTGCACCACGGAAAATAAACGGGAAACATAAAACATTATTAACTTGGTTAGGGAAATCAGAACGCCCCGTTGCCATAATTAAGTCTTTACGAGCACTGTGCGCAAGCTCAGGTGCAATTTCAGGATCTGGGTTTGAACATGCAAACACCACTGGCTTATCGGCCATTAGTTTTAGATCTTCAGGTGCAAGTAAGTTAGGACCCGATACACCTACAAACACATCAGCATCAGCAATTACATCTTGTAGAGTACGTTTATCTGTATTGTTAGCAAAAAGCTGTTTGTATTCGTTTAAGTCATCGCGGCGAGTATGAATAACCCCTTTGCGGTCTAGCATATAAATATGTTCGCGCAGTGCACCACACTTAATTAACAGCTCCATACAAGCAACCGCTGCAGCGCCAGCACCTAAACATACAATAATGGCATCTTCTATTGATTTGCCCTGCACTTCTAAGGCGTTAAGCATACCTGCTGCAGTTACAATAGCGGTACCGTGTTGGTCATCATGAAAAACCGGAATACTGCAACGCTCAATAAGTGCTTTTTCAATTTCAAAACACTCTGGCGCTTTAATATCTTCTAAGTTAATGCCACCAAACGTATCGGCAATATTAGCCACTGTATTTATAAAGTCTTCGGTGGTGCGATGCTTAACTTCAATATCAATAGAATCTAGGCCAGCAAAACGTTTAAATAAAAGCGCTTTACCTTCCATAACAGGTTTAGAGGCTAATGGCCCTAAATTACCCAAACCTAAAATTGCCGTACCATTACTGATCACCGCAACCATATTACCTTTACCGGTATATTTATATGCATTGGCTGGGTCTGCTGCAATTTCGCGCACAGGCTCTGCAACACCAGGGCTGTATGCTAATGCTAAATCTTGCACCGTTTCGGCTGGTTTTGTTAGCTCAATGCTGATTTTGCCTGGAACGGGGTGAGAGTGGTAGTGTAATGCTTGTTCACGAAAATCTGACATAACGCGATGGTATCCTGCAATTTAAGTTAAGTGAGAGGGAGTATGGGGCTAAGATACTCTTATTATTTTTAAATTCCAAGCAATATCAGGTCTATCCTGTTATATGCTATATCCGTTAATTTTAAGTGATTTATCAGCAACTTCGCTAAAAGTTATCAATATTAAACAAATAAAAATTCATTCAAAAAGTGCTTTTTGAGGTTCATTTTGCCCTGCCAGTATTTTTGTAAAATAGCAGAATATTAAAATAGTAAAATGCACCAATATGGCGCGTTTATCACCGTTAAAAACAAATATCGCCACGATAAGCACTTTTAGCAGCTTGGTTAAAAATTAACGTATAAAAAATATAGAGAAGAATTGTGAGTTTGTCTGCAAAGGTTTATGCATATTCAGAATAAGAACAGGAAATAGTTATGCACACGTAGTACGGCAACAATCGGTAATTTTTTAGTAAAAATGATGAATTTTAGGCACAAAAAAAGCACCCGAAGGTGCTTTTTTTACTAAACAGCAATAATTACTTCTTGCTGCTAAGTGCACCGAAGCGCTTGTTGAAGCGATCAACACGGCCGCCAGTGTCTAAAATCTTTTGCTTACCAGTGTAAAACGGGTGACACGCAGAACATACGTCTAGGTGAATGTCTTTACAAAGAGTAGAACGAGTTTCGAATTTGTTTCCGCATGAACATGTTGCAGAAATTGCTTCGTACTTAGGGTGAATACCTTCTTTCATAGGAACCTCTAGTTAAGGCCGCATCGCTCTCCAAACCCGAAGTCTGGCACCATACGTCGTTAAAACAAATTTATAGGCCGCGGATTTTATCCAACTAGCTTGCCCCGCACAAGCTTTAATTACGCTTTTTGCCAAAAAAGTAACCAACCAGCGCTACCGCATCCATTTGTATGTAGGTTTTTAGCCTTATTTTTAGTACATTAAGCTATTACCCTTTATCACATGAGTTGTTATGCGTTTTGTTGAAGTTGCTATTAAAGTTCCGTTACCACGCACCTTTGATTATAAAATAGATGAACAACTCATCTCGCCCTCGGCGCCTATTATGCCTGGGATGCGTGTTTTAGTGCCTTTTAGCAATCAAAAGAAAGTAGCGGTTGTTCTTGCACTTAAAACGCATACCGACGTGCCAGAGAACAAAATTAAAGCGGTTACTGAGGTTATTGACCAAACCCCTATTTTATCATCACAGCATTTAGAACTGCTTAGCTTTACTGCACGCTATTATTGCTACCCGCTCGGCGAAACCATACACATTGCACTGCCCGGTGCGCTTCGCCAAGGTGAAAACCCAGATAAAACCAGTATTAACATGATTAGCCTTACCGAAAAAGGCGCAAAGGTTCCGTCGTTAAAAGCGAAAACTCAGTTAAATTTATTAAAGCAACTCGCACAATCGGGTAAGTCGTCGGTAACCGAGCTAAAAGCGCTCGGCTTTAGTAAAAAAACAATAGATGCCTTAATAGATAAAGAGCTTATAACCCAAAGCATTGAGCATGATAATCAATGGCAAAGCGTTGCGCCCACAGTCGGCACAAAGCCAGTACTAAATAAAGAGCAAGCCGTAGCATGCACTACAATAAATCAAAGTGTTGGCTTTAAGAGCTTTTTATTAGAAGGTGTAACAGGCAGTGGTAAAACCGAAGTGTATTTACAATGCCTAGAAGAAGTCCTTAAACGTGGCGAGCAAGCCTTGGTTTTGGTGCCTGAAATAGGCTTAACACCACAAACTGTTAACCGATTTCGTCGTCGCTTTCCCGATACGCCAATTATGCTATGGCACTCTGCCCTAACCGATAACGAACGCTTGCAAACATGGCGTTTTTGCGAAAAAGGCAGCTGCGCAATTGTAATAGGTACCCGTTCGAGTATTTTTCTACCTTTTTTAAAGTTAGGAATGATAGTGGTTGATGAAGAGCATGACTCTTCATTTAAACAGCAGGATACCTTACGCTACCACGCACGCGATTTAGCAGCTTATCGGGCATTTCAGCACAAAATACCGCTTATTTTAGGCAGTGCCACCCCTGCGCTCGAAACACTGCACAAAGCTATAAACAACAAATACCAACTTTTAAGCCTTACAGAGCGCGCACAAACTGCGACCGATAATCAGTTTATGTTGCTCGATATGAAAGGCCAGCCCGACCAAGCGGGTATTGCACACGCAAGTCTTGCCACTATGCGCCAACATTTAAACCGTGGTAAGCAAGTTATGGTGTTTTTAAATCGTCGTGGCTTTTCTCCTACGCTAATTTGTCACGAATGCGGTTGGCTGAGTGAGTGTAATCGCTGCAGCACTAGCGCAACCTTTCATAAAGCCATTGGCCAAATGATTTGCCACCACTGTGGTGAGCAACACCCAGTACCTCACCAATGCCCTGATTGCGGTAGCACACAAATTTTTCCTAACGGTAAAGGCACCGAACAAATTGAAGAATTTTTATCGAGTGAATTCCCCGATACACCCGTAACCCGCATCGACCGCGATTCAACCCGCCGTAAAGGGAGCTTAGAAAAAGCCTTAGAGGAGATAAACCAAGGCGGGGCGCGTATTTTAGTGGGCACACAAATGTTGGCTAAAGGTCATCATTTTGCCGATGTTAGCTTAGTGCTTATATTAGATGTAGATAGCGGCTTGTACTCGTGCGATTTTAGAGCCACAGAGCATTTAGCCCAGCTGGTAACTCAAGTTGCTGGGCGCGCGGGTCGCTCTGGTGAGCCAGGCCAAGTATTACTGCAAACCCACTTTCCTGAACACCCTTTATTGCAGGACTTAGTAAATAATGGCTACCAAGATTTTGCCCGTTTTGCTTTAAGTGAGCGTGATGATGCCGACCTTCCACCCATTACCAATATGGCTATAGTTAGAGCACAAGGGCACAGTATTAAGCTCGTTGTCGATTTTTTGACGGATTTGGTTCCTGTTAACGGTGTATCTGGTATACAATTGCTCGGTCCAATTCCTGCCCCACTAGAAAGAGTGGCGGGTATGTACCGGTTTCAATTGCATATTCAAGCGCAAGACCGCAAAGTATTGCATCAGTATCTTGCGCAAATGGTCGACTATTTAAGCACCAGTAAACTTGCACAAAAAGTGCGCTGGAGCCTTGATGTTGACCCTATAGACATGATTTAGGTTAAAGCCAAATGGCACAGCACGATTATATTAATAAAAAACCAGCGGGTAGAAAAAACACCAAGCAAGCCCCTGCTAAAAAACCATTTCCTATACTTTTAGTTGTTATTACTGTTTTGCTTGTAGGCGGCTTTGCTTACGGCTTATGGTTTATTAAAAATAACGCCGACCCTGAGCTTGTTGAGCAGCAGGCGCACCCTAAAACAGCTGAAAAAGTAGAAATAGCTAAACCTCGCGCTCCTAAGTTCATTGAAGAAATTAAAGAGCACGAGATCCAAGTTGAAGTAAGAGAAATTGAGCAAAAAGGCCCCTATGTTATGCAGTGTGGGTCGTTTAGAACACACGCACAAGCCGAAACCCTCAAAGCTAAAATTGCCTTTGCGGGCTTAATTTCTGAAATTAAAAAGACCACAGGTACTAATGGTGTTTGGTATAAAGTGCGTTTAGGTCCTTATAAAACAAAGCGCCAAGCCGAAAGCGACAAAAACAAACTCAAACGAGTGCATGTTGTTAGCTGCGGAATTTGGGGCTGGACTTGAAATTAGTCCATTCACCCATATAACCTCATCATAATCGTTTTTTACAAGCTGCCCCCGCAGCTTGATGATGAGGAATAACATGACCACTATCGTAAGTGTACGCCGCGACAATAAAGTAGTAATTGGTGGCGACGGCCAAGTTTCACTTGGTAATACCGTAATGAAGGGCAACGCCCGTAAAGTTCGACGCCTTTATAATGGCAAAGTAATTGCTGGTTTTGCCGGCGGTACTGCTGATGCCTTTACCCTTTTCGAACGCTTTGAAAGCAAACTAGAAATGCACCAAGGTAACCTCACTAAAGCCGCTGTAGAAATGGCCAAAGACTGGCGTAGCGACAGAGCCTTACGCAAGCTTGAGGCACTCCTTGCGGTTGCAGATGAAACTGCTTCACTAATTATCACCGGCAATGGTGATGTAGTGCAGCCAGAAAACGATTTAATAGCCATTGGTAGCGGTGGTAACTTTGCTCAATCAGCAGCCACTGCCCTATTAGAAAACACCGATTTAAGCGCTCGCGATATCGTAGAAAAAAGCCTGACCATTGCTGGCAACATCTGTGTATTTACCAACAACTTCCAAACAATCGAAGAATTATAATAGGACCCATTATGTCTGCTATGACCCCAAGAGAAATTGTACACGAGTTAGATCAGCACATTATTGGTCAAGCTAATGCTAAAAAAGCCGTGGCTATTGCCCTGCGTAATCGCTGGCGCCGTATGCAACTAAACGATGACTTACGCAGCGAAGTAACCCCTAAAAACATTTTAATGATTGGCCCAACCGGTGTCGGTAAAACTGAAATTGCCCGCCGTTTAGCTAAGCTCGCTAATGCGCCTTTTATTAAAGTAGAGGCGACTAAATTTACTGAAGTGGGTTATGTTGGTAAAGAAGTAGAGACTATCATTCGCGATTTAGTTGATGTATCAATTAAAATGACCCGCGAGCAACAAACTAAAAAGTTTAAGCACCGCGCAGAAGAAGCAGCAGAAGAGCGTATTTTAGATGCACTTTTACCACCAGCTAAAGATCAATACGGTGAAACGCAGCGCGATGACAACTCATCTACTCGTCAAACATTCCGTAAAAAATTACGCGAAGGTCAGCTTGATGATAAAGAAATAGAAATAGATTTAGCACAAGCACAGCCAAATGTAGAGATTATGGCGCCTCCTGGTATGGAAGATATGACCAACCAGTTGCAAAGCATGTTCCAAAACATGGGTGGCGACAAACGTACTAAGCGTAAGTTAAAAATTAAAGAAGCCTTTAAGTTATTAACCGAAGAAGAAGCCGCTAAATTAGTTAACCCTGAAGAGCTAAAAGAGCAGGCTATTTTTGCAGTAGAGCAAAACGGCATTGTGTTTATTGATGAAATAGACAAAATTTGTAAGCGTGGCGATTCGTCAGGCCCAGATGTTAGCCGTGAAGGTGTACAACGCGACCTACTTCCACTAATTGAAGGCTCAACCGTTAATACTAAACACGGTATGGTGAAAACAGATCACATGCTATTTATTGCATCGGGTGCGTTCCAAATGGCTAAACCATCAGACATGATCCCTGAGCTACAAGGTCGTTTACCTATTCGTGTAGAGCTTGAAGCACTAAGTGCTAATGACTTTAAACGAATTCTTACCGAGCCACATGCCTCACTTACTGAGCAGCAACGTGAATTGCTTAAAACTGAGCAAGTAAATGTTGAGTTTAACGATGATGCAATAGAGCGCATTGCTAAAGCCGCTTGGCAGGTTAACGAGAAAACCGAAAACATTGGTGCTCGTCGCTTACATACGGTAATGGAAAAGCTAATGGAAGAAATTTCATACGATGCATCTGAACAAGCTGGCTCTACCCTTACTATTGACGCCGCTTATGTAGAAAAACATTTAGGCGCATTAGTTGAAGATGAAGATTTAAGCCGCTTTATTTTATAAGGTAGGCAAAAATACTATACTAAAAGCCTCCATATTGGGGGCTTTTTAATGGGACATATAAAATGAAACACGTAACAAAAGTGCATTATCATAGCGTGAGTAAAAACCTAGATGTTTACTTTGATGATGACAGCATGGCTGTATTTAGCTGCGAGTTTTTACGCGTTCACTCTCCCTCGGCCGAAGTGCAAGGGCATGGTGCAGAGCCAATGAAGTTGGTACTTAATAAACAACATGTTGGTATAAAAAAGATTGTACCGGTGGGGCATTACGCACTTAGATTAGACTTTGATGATGGTCATAACAGCGGGCTATTTAGCTGGAGCTACTTTGAAACACTACAAGCGCAGCACGAAACCTTGTGGGATAAATACCAAGCGCGTCTTGCCGAGCACGAACGAAACAAAGATAGCGTACCAATAAAGTTTGTTCCCTAAACCTTATTGGCTTTTTAAACGCTACACTGTATTACACTTTAAATTTATCAATAGCCGCAAATAATACGCGCGCTTGTTCAGAGACTTCTTCACTGGTTTGCGCATTATTAACTGCATGCTCAGAGGCATCTTGGGCAATGTCTCTAATGCGTACTACATTTTTGTTCACCTCTGATGCCACCTGACTTTGCTCATCAATAGCAACGGCAATTTGAGTACTCATTTCCATTATGGTTTGCACATCTTCGGTAATAGCACCGAGTAAATCACCCGCTTTAATAGCTTGTGAAGCACTTTCATCACCTTGCGAGCGACATTGATGCATAATACTTACTACCTCTTGCGTGCGCTGCTGAAGCGTATTAATAATGCCTTCAATTTCACTGGTAGACTCTTGTGTACGTTGCGCAAGCGAGCGTACTTCATCCGCCACAACAGCGAACCCTCGCCCTTGCTCACCAGCACGAGCGGCTTCTATCGCGGCATTCAATGCAAGTAAATTGGTTTGCTCTGCAATGCCTCTGATTACATCGAGCACTGAGCCTATGGTTTCACCGTCTTTTTCAAGTTGCGATACCACACTTGATGCGTTACCTAACGACGAAGATAAATCGCGTATCTGCTTAACCGTAGAGTCTACTTCATTACGCCCTTGCTGCGCGCTTAGATTGGTTGACTCTGCTTTTTTAGCAGCAGCTTCGGTATTATGAGAAATATCTTGAATCGTTGCCTGCATTTGCGTAGCCGCAGTGGCAACCATATCCGCTTCGTGTAACTGCTCTTGCATGCCTGAACTTGTTGCAGAGGTACTTTCAGATAAGTGCTCTGTTGCCACATTTAACGTATTAAGCGCGGTATTCACTTCGTTTATGAGGTTTTTAAAATCGCCTATTAAACTATTAAAGTCCGACGTCATAATGGTAACTTCATCATTACCTGTTTGCTCTATCATTACGCTTAAGTCGTTATTACGGCGTATGTCGTTTATGGTGTGATATACCCGCTCAATAGGCACAATAATTGAATGGCTAGTAAAGTACACCAGCGCCAACACTATAATCCCCGAAATAACAAATACAACGATGGCAATAAACTGCGCTTGGTCAACGCTTTTCTCAACTTCCAGCTTGGTTGACTCAACAATTTGACCAACAACCTGATCGCTTTTTTCTACGTTAATACGCATAACGCCTAGTGCACCAGAGTCTAAATCTAGCCCTAACTGCGTTTGTGCCTTTACAAGATTTTGAAAAGCACTTTGATACGTATCTATTAAAGGGCTTATTTGCGACTTATAACTACTTTGCAAATCAGCTTGGGTAATTTTTTGTTTAAACGTACTAATAAGTTCGTTAAAGCGAGTTAAGTACTTTGCATCAAAGCGCAGCATAAAATCTTTCTCAGCGCGTCGCAGCTGTAGCATTGCCGATAAAAGCTCAAAGTTATCTTGCTCTTTTAATAGCACCTCAACTTCGTGCACTGCAGTTCTGAGCTTGCCATACAACCCATCTTTAGGGTTTAAACCTATCTGTTGCTGTAACCTAACAACCTCTGAAAAATTGTTGTTGTAGTTAGTAATAAGCGTATGAAAATGCTCAATTTGCGCTGTGGTAATGCCCTGCTGTTGCATTACCTCCTGCAGCTTTTTGATTTTAGTGCTTAGCTGTTTAAAATCCTTATCAAATGATGTAAGTGCTTCCTGCTGCTTGTAAAAAAGAAAGTTTTTTTCATGCTTTCTAAGCTCTAGTGCATGTACGTTGAGCTCTTCTGCAAGCTGAATTGTTTTATTCAGATTGAGTGTTACGCGCGACTCATAAATTATCACACACAACAAAATGACCATTGCCAGACCGACTACCACTGCATTAAGTTGCAAACGCCTTTTAATGGTTAAGTTTTGTAAAAAATTCATTGAAAACACCTATATTTAATATGCACTAATAGTGTAGTACGTTCTGGCGCTTTATATTGAACTTTTTATTAACTTTTTATACATATAACTCATGCTTTTAGATTAACACTCCCCCATAAATCTTTATGCAATGAGTGAGTGTCATGCCACTGTTTATTAAGTAGCCATTTAACCAAAGGGGCAGGATCACTGGGAAAATTAATTTGTTTGTTTTGCGGGGCACTATTCCAATCATCCAGCGCTTGCGGGTTTAAATAATTCATTACATGGGCCATTTTCATCGCCCGCAATGTTTGTGCATTTGCATCTTGTTCAAACTGACCATCAAGAGGTTTAAGTAATAATTTTTTCCCAAGTTTTAAGGCCTCACTTGCCAGCTCAAAGCCTGCATTACCAATTACGCCACTGGTATTTGCTAAGTCGTTTAAAAACCCCGCTCGTGAAGGAGTGCGCAAATGAATATGCCCAAGGGATTTATCCTGCGCATGCGGGTGGTAACAGTAAAACTCTTTTTCTGGGAAGTCCTTTAAATAATCAATAATGTTGTCGAGGTTCTCAAAGGGTAAATACACCAGCACTTTATTCATAACGGCGACAGGATTGCCATGGTCATGGTTTGCAATAAAGGGCGGTATAATATTATCTGCAAAGGGCTGCCAATGTACGCCTAAATAGGTGCTTGCTGGCGCGTAGTGCTTAATGAGAGATTTTCTAAATAAACCGCGGCCAAACATAGGCACGCTATTAGATAAAAAGGCCGCCTGGTGACTAATACCAACTACAGGCACGCCTGCACGCTTTGCAGCCCAAGCTGAAATAGGCTCAAAGTCATTTAAGACAAAATCGTATTTTTTTACATTAAATGATTTTATATCGTTAACTAACTTACACACACGGGCATTTTTTAATGTTTGATAGCTTTTTACTTGGCCATTTTTAGTGCTAAACGATAACCCTCGAAACGTTTTGTAATCAGCAAATTCCTGCATATCAAAGTAGTCTTTTTCAGGGCGCCCTGAAAAAACGTAATCTACATCTATACCTAACTCTTTAAAACAACTTGCCATAACACGGGCGCGCGTAATGTGGCCATTACCTGTGCCTTGTATGCCGTATAATATCTTCATACAGGCACCACCAAAGCCAGCGCAAATAAACCACATGAACTGCCAATAACAGCGCCAATTATTATATCTGCCGGAAAATGTACGCCTAATACTACGCGAGAAACCGCCACCCCCGATGCCCAACTAAACCAAAGCCACGCATACTCTGCAAAAAAGTGACTCAATATTACCGCAACTAAAAATGCTGCTGCACTGTGTCCCGAAGGCAAACTAAATTTGTCACTAGGCACAATATACGCATTACTGACTAAGCAATCACAGGGGCGGATTCGGCCAAAGCTACGTTTTGCTAAAAAATAAATAGGCCTTTCAATTGCAAACCCCAGTAACACCGATATTGGCAATAACTGATGCTGCTCATTGGTACTTAGCCACCAAACAGCGCCACACATAAGTAAATATAAACCACCATTACCACTTTTAGATAAACCAAGCGCAGCCGTCTTCAGCCATTTGGGTGAATTATAATTAAACAGAGTTAAAAAGAGTTGTTCATCCATTTGAGCCATTTTTTTAAGCACGTTATTGTCGTTCATTATTTACCCTTAGCTGCACAATATCTAACCATAGTTAAAGCTTAGTGGCAGAAAATAACAATTGAGTGACGCTTTTAAGACACTATTGTTGCCATTTCTAATTTCGGCATTTTTTGAATAAATTTACTGCTATTAAGTCGTTGTTATTGCATATAAGGAGGGTATACTGAGGGTAACTTATGTACCCTTTGAGGATAAAATAATGGATTACAGCACTTCTGACTTATGTGACTTTTTTGCCGATGTGGTTGACGTGCTTGAACCGATGTTCATCAACTTTGGTGGTCGACACACGTTTGGCGGCCGAATTAAAACGGTTAAATGTTTTGAAAATAATGAACTGATCCGTGAAATACTCTCACAAGACGGTACTGATCAAGTACTACTTATCGATGGTGGTGGCTCAACACGACGCGCCCTTATCGACATTGAACTTGCAGAGCTTGCGCTTGATAACAACTGGAACGGCATTATTGTATTTGGTGCTGTGCGTCATGTAGATGAGTTAGAAGAAATTGATTTAGGTATTCAAGCGATTGCATCAATTCCTGTGGCCGCCGACAGCGAAGGCGCTGGTGAAGATGGCATTGGCGTTAACTTTGCTGGTGTGTCGTTTTTTGATGACGATTTTATCTATGCAGATAGTACTGGCATTGTATTATCAGCAGAAGAACTTGAACTAGAAGTTATCGAAGAATAAAGTAACAAGCAGTGCTCAACAGAGCACTGCTTACGCCACCACGAATAATTTTTGCTGCTCAATACGGATTCAACACAGTGCACCCTACCTTAAAAGTGTATGATGAAAACGCCGTTAAACCCTACTGCTCCACACGCGTTAACGAAACAAAAACCTGGCAGTCTGTTGCTCTATTAGACACCCATGTAAATGTACAACAAGCCCTTAACGATGCAGCGCAATTTGGTATTCGCTACGTATTACTTGGTATATGTGAAGATATAGGCCCTCGCGCTAATTTAGGCAATGGCGGCTCACATCAAGCTTGGCCCGCTTTTTTACAATACTTTTTGAACCAACCAGTTAACCAGTTTAACGCGACCCAGCAGGTATTGCTGTTAGGCGAAATTGACGTTGATGATGTCATGGCGCAAGCGCAAGGCTTAAATAACCAGCATGCTGAAGAGCTGGCTCAACTACGTAAACTATGCGCAACAATAGATGAGCGAGTAGAGGCGGTATTAACGCTTATATTTAATGCGGGCCTTGAGCCTATTATTATCGGCGGTGGGCACAATAATAGCTTTGGCATACTCAGTGCTTTAAGCAAACATAGTGGGGCTTCAGTTAACGCTATAAATTTTGATCCCCATGCAGATTTACGGCCTTGCGAAGGTCGCCACAGCGGCAATGGCTTTAGCTATGCCTTGAAGAAAAATGCATTGCAGCAATATCATATTATTGGCCTGCATGAGCAAAAAAATAACCAAGCCATTTTTGACTTAATCGCGCAAAATCAATGTAGTTTTCACAGCTATCAAGCTATTAATGTACGCCGAGAAATATCACTAACCGATGCCGTACAGCGCGCCTTAGCAGCGTTTAATAATGCGCCACTTGGTATTGAACTCGACTTAGACAGTATTTCGTTTTTACCGGCCAGCGCGTATACATGCTGCGGCTTTAGCGTTAGTGATGCTGAGCATTATGTGTATTTAACAGCAAAACACAGCACTGCCCGCTACCTACATTTGTGTGAAGCTGCACCGTTAAATCACCCAGCTGGGTTAACAGCAGGTATGCAAAGCTGTGGGCAAATTATTAGTGCATTAGTAAATGCCTACTTACATGCAAAAACACGTTAATTGTAATTAGCTTAATTAACCGCTGCATTTTTTAAGGCCGCCAAATTGCCTTACTGGCTTAGCTAAAAATGGTGAGTTAATTGAGCTTACTATTGGCAGGTGTATAACTCACTTTTGCACGCTATACGCTCATAAGTGAGTAATTCTATCGCAGCGAATTGCTGAATTTTCCTTACAAAATAATTATTGCAGCTTGGCATAACTTATTGTGTTTGGTGAGCCTGCCACTGCTTTAGCCAACTCATTAAGCCAATGCTGCTTAACGGGTGGCCAAAATAATAACCTTGTGCTGCGTGCGCTTTTAAACTTTTTACAAACTTTAATTGGTCTAAGGTTTCAACGCCCTCAAAAATAACCTTGGTATTTTGTTGGTTATGCATTTCAACCATACCGCCTACTAGGCTGCGTATATTATTTTGATTGCTAAAATCTGCAGTAAGCGATGGCGCTACCTTAATGTATTCAACAGCTAGATTTGGCAGCTTAGAAAGAACAATGGGGTTATCGCCTAACCCATCAACGCATATTTTTAAGCCTATATTATTTAATCGGGCAATCATCGCACGGCCCTTATTATCTAAATCTGTGAATATATGCAGCGGGCATTCAACAATTAAATCTCCGTGCTGTAAGTTGTGCTCACTCACCACACTATCTACAAACTCAACAAACTCTTCGTTAAGCATTTCGGGGCCAAATAAGTTAATGCTCAGCGGTATAGCAATCCCCTCTATGCGAAGTGCCATGGCAAGCTCTGCGGCCCGCTCTATAACAAATTTAGCCAGTGGGTAAGCTAAACCCGCAATATGAATATCATCAATAAACCGGTGGGCTGATAAAATACCTTGTTGAGGGTGCTGCCAACGCAACAGAAGTTCTAAAAACTCAATTTGGCCGTCGTCATTGCGAATAATAGGCTGAAAATAAAGTTCAAGCTCGCTTACAAAATCAATATTAGCCAGCTCTTTTAAACGGGCTTGCTGCTCAAGTTGCTCAACCATCATTTGTTGGTGGTACACAACCACTGCTTTTTTAGGCTGACTATCAAGGGCTAAGTATGCACACGATACTAAGTTATCAAAGTTAGCGTCTTGCTCATCGCAATTAACGTAACTCGCCCTTGCTTTTACCTCTACGGTACAATTAGCAACGTTAAACGGTTTAAGTGTTGCGCCAATAATTTGCTCAATGATGTGTTCATGGCTATGTTTGTGCACAGCTAAGCTGCAAATAAAGGCAAAGTTAAGACCGCCTAAATGCGCCAATTTTTCTTGGCCACCTAAATCAATCACATTATCGTTATTTAGTAAGTCTTTTATTCTGTTGGCCGATTGAGCCAAAAGCAAATCACCAAAATCTCTGCCTATGTGCTGATTAACTTGCTCAAACCCTTCTAGACGAACAATCACCAGTGCTGCTTCTAGCTGTTTTTCTTTACACCAGCTGTAATAGCCTTGGCGTAACTGCTGTTTATCTGCAAATGCAGCAAGAGGAGAGTCATCTTGGTACGGTTCAGGCTCATTAATGTTATGCGAATCTTCAACTTTGGGCTCTTCTTCCTCGCTCATTAGCCCTACAACCGCTAGCAGAATAATAGCCACCACCACCCAAAATAGGGGCACGTCCATTAGTAAATGCGCTGAAAACAACACCACAAATAGCAACCCTGAAACGGCGCTTGTGATAATCATGCTCCAACTATTACGCTCAAACGCTTGCCATAAATGAAAGCAAAAACCAAAAGCGAGCAATATTGCTAACCAAGCAGCCCCGCTACTTAAAATGGCTAAACCGACAGCGCCTGTACATAAGTAACTAAATTTAATACTGGTATTTTTAACCGCAAATAACGTAGCGACCATCGCCATTAACAGCGCGCCGCTAAAAAATATTGGAAAGTTACTGTCAGTCAAAATACTCAAGCTTACGCCACTCCATTAGCTATAAAATTTAATAAAAGCATGTTAAATATGGACAAAAATAATACAAACTAATTAATTCTACCCAAAATCCATAGATTTAACAGTTTATTTACGCCAAATTGGTAACTTAATTGTGCAGGGTGACCTATTTGCCAGTGCGCAATATCAGCCCTTGCCCCAACCTTTAATACGCCTCTGTCTTTTAAACCTAGTGCCTGCGCTGCATTGCGGGTTACTCCTGCAAGGGCCTGCTCAGGGGTGAGCCTAAATAAAGTACATGCCATGTTCATCATTAATTGCACAGAACATAAAGGCGAGGTCCCTGGGTTAAAGTCACTGGCAATAGCAATAGGCACATTGTATTTTTGCAGCAAATCGATGGGAGGAAGCTGTGTTTCTCGTAAAAAATAAAAAGCCCCAGGTAATAAAACAGCCACAGTGCCAACCTCTGCCATGGCTTTTACGCCGTTTTCATCAAGGTACTCAATATGATCAGCTGAAAGGCCTTTATACTCAGCCACCAGCTGTGCGCCCTGCTGATTAGAAAGCTGCTCAGCATGACATTTTACCGGCAAGTTATGCTTTGTAGCTGCATCAAACACTTGTTTTGTTTGTGCAAGACTAAAGCCTACATTTTCACAAAATACATCTACAGCATCGGCAAGGTTATTAGCCACTACCTGCTCAAGCATCTGCGTACATACTAAATCTATGTATTCATCTGCACGGCCTTTGTATTCAGGGGGTAGCGCATGTGCACCTAAAAACGTGGTTTTAATATCAATAGGATGATGCTCATTAAGCAAACGCGCCACTTCTAAAATTTTTATTTCGTTTTCAACATCAAGCCCGTATCCCGACTTTATCTCAGCAGTCGTTACGCCCTCGGCAAGTAAAGTGTTTAAGCGATCTTTTGCATCAACAAATAACTGCTCATGATCTGCCGCGCGAGTGGCCTTAACGGTACTGGCTATACCGCCACCTTGCGCAGCTATTTGTTCATAGCTTACACCTTGTAAGCGCTGCTCAAACTCCTCAGCTCGGGAGCCTGCAAATATTAAATGTGTATGGCAATCAATAAGTCCAGGTGTTAACCATTGCCCTTTAATACTTAATGTAGGGGTAGCAAAGGCATCAAAACTGGGTAAGTTTGATTGCTCACCTAACCATACAATTTCGCCGTTTTTAATCGCCAGTGCCGCATTTTCTATAGCCCCATAAGGTGCATCAATTGTACTATCCATGGTTGCTATGTTGGCATCAGTCAATAATAAGTCGAGATCTTCCAAGGCGTAACCCGTTGTTTTATTTTGCATACTTAGCTCCCTAACGTGCTTAAAATACAGTCTAACAATACACCTTGTATATACAAGATAATTATGCCATCTTTATTAAATAGTTTATTTTAAGTACAGCTAATAATAGTAATGACCACACCTAAATTTGCACAAATAAAACAATTTATTGTCGATAAAATAAAAAATGGCGCATGGCAAGAAAACCAACGTGTCCCTTCAGAAAACGAGCTTAGCAGCCAATTTTCTGTAAGCCGTATGACCGCACGACGTGCACTTAGCGAATTAACAGATGCCGGTATTTTAACGCGCAGCCAAGGGTTAGGTACGTTTGTAGCAAGTTTTAAATCGCAGTCGTCACTACTTGAAATTAAAAACATAGCCGATGAAGTAAAAGAACGTAACGGGCAATACAGCTGTAGTGTGCAAGTGCTTGAATCAATCAATGCGGTAGCACCCATAGCCATTGCGCTTGGCGTTGAAGTAGATAGCCTGGTGTATCGCAGTGTGCTTGTACACAATGAGAACGACAAACCACTGCAAGTAGAAGAGCGATTTGTAAACCCAGCTTTAGCCGCGGGTTATTTACAACAAGACTTTAGCGCCCTCACCCCGCATGAATACTTATCGAGCGTAGCGCCGCTCACACAAGCGCGCCACACAGTGGAAGCGGTTATGCCTAACTCGCAAATGTGCCAATGGCTTAACCTGTATAACGAAGAGCCCTGCTTGCAGGTTATTCGTCGTACTTGGTCTACAAAAGGCATAGTAAGCTTTGCTCGCTTAGTATCACCGGGCAGTAAATACCGTTTGGGCGGGCACTTAACATTTAAAAAATAATAACAACGTAACGCTCAAGGGCGTTTTTTTGTAGCTGACCATCTTGTATATACAACAGGAGAAATTCATGAACAACCGGCTCGACACACACCGAGAAATCCGCGCGCCTCATGGCGATAAAATTAGCGCTAAAAGTTGGCAAACAGAAGCCGCTAAACGCATGTTAATGAACAATTTAGACCCTGATGTGGCAGAGCACCCTCACGCGTTAGTGGTATATGGCGGTATTGGCCGTGCGGCAAGAGACTGGCCAAGCTTTGATAAAATAATTGAAACCCTTGATAGGCTCGAAAACGACGAAACCCTGCTTGTGCAATCGGGTAAGCCCGTGGGCGTATTTAAAACACACGAAAACGCGCCGCGCGTTCTCATTGCTAATTCTAACCTGGTGCCACATTGGGCAAATTGGGAGCACTTCAATGAGCTCGATAAAAAAGGCTTAATGATGTATGGGCAAATGACCGCGGGCTCTTGGATTTATATTGGCTCACAAGGCATAGTGCAAGGCACTTACGAAACCTTTGTAGCAATGGCAAAGCAACACTTTGGCGGTAATGCAAAAGGTAAATGGGTTTTAACAGCAGGCCTTGGCGGTATGGGAGGCGCACAACCACTCGCCGCGACGATGGCAGGTTTTAGCGCATTAGTTGTGGAATGCGACGAAACCCGTATCGATTTTCGAATTAAAACCGGCTACGTTGATGTAAAAGCCACGACACTTGAGCACGCGCTTGAGCTAGTTACCGATGCTTGCATTAAAGGCAAGGCATTATCGGTAGGCTTATTAGGTAATGCTGCCGATATTTTTACTGCACTGGCAAACAGTAATATTACCCCTGATATAGTGACCGACCAAACCTCAGCGCACGACCCACTCAACGGCTACCTACCGCAAGGTTGGAGCATGCAACACGCAGCAAAAATGCGTGAACAAAACCCACAGGCAGTGGTTAAAGCCGCTAAACAATCTATGGCGGTGCAAGTAAACGCCATGCTAGCACTTCAAAAAGCCGGTGCTGCCACTACCGACTATGGCAATAACATTCGCCAAATGGCATTTGAAGAAGGCGTTACCAACGCATTTGATTTTCCGGGCTTTGTGCCTGCTTATATCCGTCCGCTATTTTGTGAAGGAATTGGCCCATTTAGATGGGTTGCGCTTTCAGGCGACCCCGAAGACATTTATAAAACCGATGCAAAAGTGAAAGAGCTTATCGCAGAAGATACTCACTTACATAACTGGCTTGATATGGCGCGTGAGCGCATTCAATTTCAGGGTTTGCCAGCGCGTATATGCTGGGTTGGTTTAAAAAACCGAGCCCGCCTTGCACTGGCCTTTAACGACATGGTTAAAAATGGCGAGCTTAAAGCGCCGGTTGTAATTGGTCGCGATCATCTCGACTCTGGCTCTGTAGCAAGCCCCAACCGTGAAACCGAAAGTATGCAAGATGGTTCAGACGCCGTTTCTGATTGGCCGTTACTTAATGCTTTGCTTAATACTGCGGGTGGCGCAACGTGGGTGTCGCTGCACCATGGCGGCGGAGTGGGCATGGGCTTTAGCCAGCACGCAGGCGTGGTTATTGTTGCAGATGGTAGTGAACAAGCCTCGCAACGCATAGCTCGTGTGCTTTGGAACGACCCTGCTACCGGCGTTATGCGCCATGCTGATGCAGGCTACGATATTGCAAAAAATTGCGCGCAAGAGCACCACCTAGATCTCCCTATGCTAAACAAGGAATAGTCATGATTTCACACACTCTCACACCAGGGCAGTTAGACTTAAGCACCCTAAGAAAAATTAATGACTCAGCTGTCACACTTAACTTAGTCGATGGCGCCAGTACACAAATAGCGGCCAGCGCACAAACTGTTCAAAACGTAATAAACAAACGCCAAACGGTGTACGGTATTAACACCGGCTTTGGCTTATTAGCCAATACAAAAATAGCAGATGACGAGCTTGAGCTACTGCAGCGCAGTATTGTGCTTTCGCATGCTGCCGGTATTGGGGAGTTCATGGACGACAGCACTGTAAGACTAATGATGACCTTAAAAGTAAACTCTTTGTCTCGGGGCTACTCAGGGATACGCCTAGAGGTGATCGCATTTTTTATGCAACTACTGTGCAGTGAAGTGTACCCGTGCGTACCACAAAAAGGGTCTGTGGGTGCTTCGGGCGATTTAGCGCCTCTTGCTCATATGTGCCTTCCACTATTAGGTGAAGGCAAAATGCGCCACAAAGGTGAAATTATAAGTGCAGAGCAAGGGCTGAAAATTGCCAATCTTTCACCTATTACATTAGGCGCAAAAGAAGGACTGGCACTGTTAAATGGTACACAAGCCTCTACCGCGTTTGCGTTACAAGGGCTTTTCAAAGCAGAGGATTTATATGCACAAAGCTGTGTTATAGGCTCTATTAGCATAGAAGCTGCAATGGGCAGCCGCGCGCCCTTTGATGCACGCATTCACGAAATACGGGGGCAACGCGGCCAAATTGATACGGCCAGTGTATTTAGAGAGCTACTTAGTACTGAATCACAAATTAGCCAATCTCACGTAAACTGCGAAAAAGTACAAGACCCTTACTGCCTTCGCTGCCAACCTCAGGTACTCGGCGCGTGTTTAACACAAATTCGCCACGCCGCAGATGTGTTGTTATGTGAATCAAACGGCGTTACCGACAACCCACTAGTATTTGCCGATGTGGGCGATATTATATCCGGTGGTAACTTTCATGCAGAGCCCGTTGCTATGGCCGCCGATAACTTAGCCATTGCGATTGCCGAAATAGGCGCGCTGGCAGAGCGAAGAATCGCGCTACTTATTGATTCAAACCTCTCTACACTGCCACCTTTTTTAGTTGAAAACGGCGGAGTTAACTCAGGTTTTATGATTGCCCAAGTAACCGCGGCTGCGCTTGCCTCCGAGAACAAATCGCTTGCGCACCCCGCCTCGGTAGACAGCCTGCCAACATCAGCAAATCAAGAAGATCATGTCTCTATGGCCACGTTTGCAGCAAGGCGCTTAAAGGAAATGGCCAATAACACCCGCGGGGTATTAGCAGTTGAATGGCTTGGAGCTGCTCAAGGGCTTGAGTTTAGAGCCCCACTTAAACCTTCACCGCAAGTAGAAAAAGCAAAAGCTCTGCTGCGCGAGCATGTAAGTTACTACGATAAAGACCGCTACTTTGCCCCCGATATAGACGCAACCAATACGCTTTTAGCACAAGGGGCATTGTGCGACTTTATTCACCACAACCCACTACCATCGCATTTTAAATTCCATGCTGATAGCTAAAACCTAACGCTTCAATTGCTGAGCCAAGTACTTTGCGCTCAGCACTTTCATTACTGGTAAAGGTTGGCATTTCGCCGCCATGCTCTGCACACTTTTGTGCATAATAATTCGCTTTAGTTGGGTGCGATGGATTTACCACGTTATAAATATTTTGCCCCGAATTATAGTTTTCTATTACCGCAAAAATGGCGTTTATCACATCTTGTTGATGGACCATATTAACCACCTGCTGGCTCGATGAATTTAATTCTTTCCCAGCAACAAAGCGCCCTGGCTCGCGGTTAGGCCCTAGTAATCCTGCTAAACGCAGTACTTTACCATCTTGCTCAAGCACCTTTTCTTCGCCATCGTATAGTTTTATTTGTCGCTCATTGGTACAACTTATTTCACTGCTTTCAGTGTAAACACCTGGCTCTTGGTCGTACACACCGGTAGATGAGCACAAAATAAAGCCCTTTGCATTTAATTGTTTAGAAAGTGAAAGTGCAGCGCTTAGTGTTTCTGGGTAGTTACTTTCACTGTGTCTGCTTCGTGGTGGGATTGCACACACCCAATAAGCATCGTGTAAATCTATTTGGTGTATTAGTTGCCCATCAATCAGTACAAATTGACGCTGAAAATCGTCTGTGTGCTCATCACTTCTATGCGTACCTTGTACCTGCCAACCCACCTGTTTAGCTTGTAGGCACAAAGTATGACCCAACCAGCCTGCGCCTAATACTACTAATTTATTAGCTTTTGTTTCCATTTTTGCATAACCCTTCATTTTAAACGCATAATTAGTGCTTTTTATCTAACTTCATAGAGATTTAAAGTAAGATATGATTAGATATAACCTACTAAAAACAATAATACGTGCACTTATGCTAAATAATTTATCATTACGGAAGAAAATATTATTATTGATTGGTGGCACCATCACCATTTTGCTAATTATTGCTTCAACATTTTTTGTAAATCACATCGCTAACCTTTCCAGAGTAAACATTGAGCGCGAAGCTCAAAGCTACCTACAAAGCGAACAACTTTCAATGCAAAGCTACTTTGCAAAGTATGGCAAGCTGGTTTCTACGTTTGTTAATAACCCGCATTTAGTTAATTTTTTTGAAAATTGGGATACTCGCGACCAGCCGATTATAAATGCCCCCGGCTACAACGAAGTTAATCAAGACTTTGTACGCATTAGCTCAAATGACGAAAATGTACTGTCGGCGTTTTTCGCATCAGCAACCACCGGTGAATACTTTAAAGAAAACGAGCGTACCAGCCATTACAATGGCCAACCTTACTACGCCTATAAACGTGGTTGGTGGCAAGAAGCCCTGCAAATTAATAAACTTTACGTAGGCCCTATATCGGTCGATTTAACCACTGGGGTTGCCTCAGCAGTTGTACAACAGCCGGTATACAACGCACAGCGTAAACTTATTGGTATGGGCGGCGTTGATTTACAGCTTAATAAAATCAACGATATGGTTGAAGGTATTCGCTTTAACGGCCAAGGTTATGGCTTTTTACTCGATGGCAATCAAAAGGTTGTGCACTTTTCAAATGCTACCGGCCATAAGCTGTCTAACACCGACGAAGGCCCTAAAGGTAAAGAAGGGCTAGATGGCCTTGAAAGCCAGTTTAATAATACTTCAGGCTTTACAGAGCTTAACGCACAAATGCGTAATAACCTCGAAGGCAGCCAATTGGTGACCTTAAAAGGAGAAGAGTATTATGTGGTGTACCATCGCTTACAACTAGAGCAACCTTATCTAGATTGGTATGTAGGTATACTGATCCCAACCAGCATGATTGAAGCCCCCGTTAATGAGGCAGTTACCACCACAACCACCGCAGTGGTGGTTATTTTAGTGATCATTTTAGCAATGATATTATGGGCAACCCACATGATCTCGCAACCTATTACCACCTTAACTAATATAATGCGTGATATTGCATCGGGCGAAGGCGATTTAACTCAAAAGATTAATATTACCAGCCAGGATGAGGTCGGCCAGCTTGCCAATCATATGAATACATTCATTGATAAGCTGCGCGCCATGATGTTAGAAACAGCCGCACAAGCTGAGCAGTTGACTAATGCCGCAGCGCAACTTAAAAACGTGTCTGCTCAAACCAACACCGAAATACAGCAAGAAAAACAACAAGTAGACAGCGTAAGTGCCGCCGTGACCGAAATGGCCAACACTGTACTTGAAATATCGCGTAACGCGCAGCATACCAACAGCGCCGCCGAAGAAGTACAAGCTATTACTGCCGAAGGGGCTGACCGCTCAACTCAAGCACAACGTGTGATGACCGAACTTGCGCTACACATAGGTGAAGCGTCTAAAGTGGTAGCAGGGCTTGAGCAAGAAAGTAATAACATTGGTGCATTAGTGGATGTAATTAACTCCATTGCCGATCAAACCAACTTACTTGCTCTAAATGCCGCCATTGAAGCTGCGCGTGCAGGTGAGCATGGCCGTGGTTTTGCGGTAGTTGCTGATGAAGTACGTTCACTGGCAAGCCGTACGCAAGAATCAACAGACGATATTCGTAATATGATTTCTCGCTTACAGCAAATTGCCCAACAAGCGTCGGTAATGATGCTACAAGGGCAAGAGCAAACTGAAGGCTCAGTATCGCAAACAAAAGAAGTGCTAAGTTCATTACAAAACATTGCTCAGTCGGTAACTAAAGTGCAAGACCAAAGCCACCAAATTGCCACTTCAACCGAGCAACAAACCGTTGTCGCAGAGGACATTAATACCAGCCTTGCAGCAATTAATGGCTTAGTAAACAGCACCGCAGATCACGCACATATTTTAGCAGATGAAGCGCGCGATTTAAGCGACCTTGCTGTTGCCTTAAACAAAACGGTTAATCAGTTTAAGCTTTAAATACACAGCGTAATAAGGTGGGTAACTAAGTATAAAATTAACCCACCTAGGGCGTGTTGAGCTTTGTGGATTGAATGAATTTCAATCACCCAAGGCCTGCATGCCCTAGCACTCTTGTTTTTAAATTTTTTAACACCATATCTTCACAACTTGCTGCTATTTTTTAGCGTAATTAAATCAGTTAAAGTGGTTTTTACGCATCAGATCAAATTTTTCTGTTTTTAATACACATCTTTTAGTTGAGATAGTTTGTTGTTTGGCAGAGTCTGGTATAGTAGCACACGTATTAAACAGTGCTTTGAGGCTCTTTAATACAAAATTGCTAATTAATATGTTCTGCAGGTTATGTAAAAGTACATATTAATTACCAATTGTAAAAAATGGGTTAGCCGACACTCGGTTAACAAAGAATACATTGTAACGGTTTTATCATGATATCTAATTTATTTACCAAGATTTTTGGTAGTCGCAATGACCGCACTATTAAAAACCTAAGAAAGACGGTCGCGCTAATTAATGCGCTAGAAACGCAATTAGAAGCGCTTTCTGATGAAGATTTAAGAGCTAAGACAGCTGAGTTTAGAGAACGTTACGATAACGGACAAAGCCTTGACGACATTCTACCTGAAGCATTTGCTGTGGTACGCGAAGCGTCAAAGCGTGTAAATGGCATGCGTCACTTTGACGTACAGCTATTAGGCGGCATGGTTTTACATCAAGGTCGTATTGCAGAAATGCGTACCGGTGAAGGTAAAACCCTAACAGCCACACTTCCAGCCTACTTAAATGGCTTAACAGGCAAAGGCGTGCACGTAATTACCGTGAACGACTACCTTGCTAAACGTGATGCTGAAACAAACCGCGAGTTATTTGAGTTCTTAGGCCTTACTGTGGGCTGTAACGTACCAGGCATGATGCCACAACAGAAAAAACAAGCTTACAGTGCCGATATTACTTACGGTACTAATAACGAGTTTGGTTTTGACTACCTACGTGACAACATGGCATTTAGCATTGATGAGCGCGTACAACGCCCACTGTTTTATGCAGTAGTGGATGAAGTGGATTCAATCTTAATTGATGAAGCGCGTACACCACTTATTATCTCAGGCCCAGCTGAAGATAGCTCTGAGCTATACATCGAGATCAATAAAATTGTGCCGCTTTTAGAGCTTCAAGAAAAAGAAGACGAAGAAGGCATTGAAGGCGATGGCGATTACACAATCGACGAAAAGTCTAAGCAAGTTCATTTAACTGAGCGCGGTCAAATTAAAGTAGAAGACCTACTTACTGAACGTGGCTTGATTGAAGAAGGCGACTCGCTTTACTCAGCCGGTAGCATTACCTTACTGAGCCATGTGTATGCCGCACTTCGTGCCCACAAGCTTTATCAAAAAGATGTTGATTACGTTGTTAAAGAAAACGAAGTTATCATTATCGATGAGCATACAGGGCGCTCAATGGAAGGTCGCCGTTGGTCTGAAGGTTTACACCAAGCTGTTGAAGCTAAAGAAGGTGTAAAAATTCAAAACGAAAACCAAACACTGGCTTCAATCACGTTCCAAAACTACTTCCGTTTATACGAAACTTTAGCCGGTATGACAGGTACAGCCGATACTGAGGCATTTGAGTTTCAATCTATTTACGGCCTAGACACGGTTGTTATGCCAACTAATAAGCCGATGATCCGTGATGATCGCGCCGATTTAGTTTACCTAACACAAGAAGAAAAATACGAAGCTATTTTAGCCGATATTAAAGATTGCCAAGAGCGCGGACAGCCTGTGCTTGTAGGTACTATTTCGATTGAAAGCTCTGAGTATTTATCGCAGTTTTTACGCAAAGAAAAAATTAAGCACAACGTACTTAACGCTAAATTCCACGCGCAAGAAGCTGACATCGTATCGGATGCTGGTTTACCAGGTACTGTAACAATTGCAACCAACATGGCCGGTCGTGGTACCGATATTGTGCTTGGTGGTAACTGGAACAGCGAAGTTGAAAAACTAGAAAACCCAACAGATGAGCAAATTGCTGAAATTAAAGCGGCGTGGAAAATTCGTCACGATGCAGTAATTGACGCTGGCGGTTTACACATTATTGGTACTGAGCGTCATGAATCGCGCCGTATAGATAACCAATTACGTGGCCGTGCTGGTCGCCAGGGTGATGCCGGCTCTAGCCGTTTTTACTTATCGATGGATGATGCGCTAATGCGTATATTTGCCGGCGAGCGCATGACTAACATGATGCGTAAACTAGGTATGCAACGCGGCGAAGCCATTGAGCACCCTTGGGTTAACCGTGCAATTGAAAACGCTCAGCGTAAAGTAGAAGCACGTAACTTTGATGTACGTAAGCAATTACTTGAGTACGATGATGTAGCAAACGATCAACGTCGTGTTGTTTACTCTCAACGTAACGAGCTGCTTGAAGAAGGCGATATTTCAGAAACCATTACAGCAATCCGTGGTGATGTACTTGCAGGTGTTATTGATCAATACATTGCACCACAAAGCCTTGCTGAAATGTGGGATATCCCAGGCCTTGAAGAGCGCTTAAAACAAGACTTCCTGATTGAGCTGCCTATCACGCAGTGGTTAGCTGATGACAATAAACTATACGAAGAAAAACTTCGTGAGCGTATTGAGCAAGCGGTTGAGCAAGCTTACAAGCAAAAAGAAGAGCAAGTTGGCGACTCTGTACTACGTCAGTTTGAAAAAGCAATTATGCTTCAAAGTCTTGATCAGCACTGGAAAGATCACCTTGCTGCAATGGATCATTTACGCCAAGGTATTCACTTACGTGGCTATGCACAAAAGAATCCTAAGCAAGAATATAAGCGCGAGTCGTTTGAGCTATTCACCGAAATGCTTGAAAACTTAAAAGTTGATGTAGTGGGCATTTTAAGTAAAGTACAAGTTCGTGCCGAAGAAGATGTTGAAAAAGTAGAAGAGCAACACCGTAAAAGTGAAAATGCCCCTCGCGAGTACCAACACGAAGAAGCTGAACATGTAGGCGGTGAAGCACCTCAAAGCGCAACTGTAATGGCAAGAACAGCGCCTAAAGTTGGCCGTAACGATCCGTGTCCGTGTGGCTCAGGACAAAAGTTTAAGCAATGTTGTGGTAAATTAAAGTAACGACGCATTGTATGTAATTAAAAAGCGACGCTAGCGTCGCTTTTTTTATGGAGAAAAAACATGACAACAAAAATTGTAAATGTAGCGGTAGGCGTAATAAAAAAAAATAACGCCATCTTTATCTGCAAGCGCGCTGATGAGCAACATCAAGGTGGCTTATGGGAATTTCCAGGCGGGAAAGTAGAAGCTGGCGAGAGCGTATTTGCTGCACTTAAGCGTGAGCTAAGTGAAGAAGTTGGCATTACCATTCATAGCTCTAGCCAACTTATGGTGATTGAACATGATTATGGCGATAAATGTGTAAAACTTGATATTCACGTTGTGAGTAACTTTAGCGGTGAAGCACATGGCGCCGAAGGGCAACCAAGTGAATGGGTCGCTATTAATGAGCTTAGTAACTATGAGTTCCCTGCTGCTAACGCTGAGATTATCGAAAAAATACAAGCGCGATACGCCTAAAGCACATGAATACAGCAATACAAAATAAATTAAGTGAGCTATTAGCGCTAAACCCTGAGCTTACTCAGGTGAGCTCTTTAGGCAGCGGACATATAAACACCACGTGGCTGTTAACTAATGCTGCGCAGCAATTTGTTGTTCAAAAGCTCAATACCCATGTATTTAAAAACCCAGCACAACTGGTCAATAACGCCCAGTTAATTGAGCAGCACCTAAGCGCAAAACAACAAGCAAATACTTACCCGCTCGACATTGTTAAGCATATAAGTACTTGCCAAGGTGAATACCTTATTACAATTAACAACGCGTACTACCGCGTGCTTAATTTTATTAGCCAAAGTGCTTGTGAAGATGTGGTTACAGAGCCCCATCACGCACAGCAAGCCGCATTTGCATTTGGCACCTTTACACGTGCCTTGCTCGATTTTAACGCATCAAGCCTCTACCCTGTTATTACTGACTTCCATAACTTAGCTATGCGCTTTGAGCAGCTTAATACAGCTATTAGCACCGCCACTAAAGAGCGGCTCCAGCAGTGTAAAAACGACATTGACTACTGCATTGCACAACAGCATTTAGTAAAAGAACTCGCTGACGTAACAGCCGATTTGCCCACCCGGGTGTGCCACAACGACACTAAAATAAATAATATGCTGTATTGCAGCAATACATATAAAGCTAAAGCAGTTATCGATTTAGATACATGTATGGCAGGCTTTTTATTGTATGACTTTGGAGACATGGTGCGCACATTTTGCTGCGCTGAGGCAGAAGATTCCATTAATCTTGAGAAAGTGGTTATTCGCAAAGAGGTATTTACTGCGCTTGTTAAAGGCTACCTTGCCCCCCTTAAATCGGCTATTAGCAACAAAGAGCAAGCAAGTTTGCTGCTTGGCGCTAAAGTTATGCCGCTAATGCTCAGTGTGCGGTTTTTAACTGATTACTTAAATAACGACGTGTACTTTAAAACCACCCATGCAGAACATAATTTAGAACGTGCGCAAAACCAGCTGGCTTTGTATAAAAATATTTTAAGCAATCAAAGCTGGATGCATAAAACACTCATGCAGTAGCCCTAAATTAAGTATTATTGCGCATTGGTATTAGTACTCAGTATTTAAATATAAAAAAGCCAGTAAGCTAAACACTTACTGGCTTTTATTTACTAACCTAAATGTTGGGTAAATTATCTCTTAACCAGATTCAAGTTAACTAACAGGCTATCAATTACCAAATTTTTACGCGGTCTTCTGGTTTGATATACATTTTGTCGCCTTCTTTTACGTCAAACGCTTGGTAAAACTCAGGCATGTTCGACAAGATACCGATAACACGGTAGTGACTTGGTGAATGCGGGTCTGTCATTAAGCGGTTACGTAGCTCTTCATCGCGGTACTTACGACGCCAAATTTGTGACCAACCCATAAAGAAACGTTGATCGCCGGTGTAGCCATCAATAACAGGCGCTTTGTTCTCACCTAACGATAATTGATACGCCTTATAAGCCACCGTTAAACCACCTAGGTCGCCAATGTTTTCGCCAAGGGTAAGCTCGCCGTTAACACCCGCATCTTCAAACGGTTTATATTCGTTGTATTGCGCTACTAACGCGCCGGTACGCTCTTCAAACTGTTTAAGGTCAGACTCACTCCACCAGTTACGTAAGTTACCGTCACCATCGTATTTAGCTCCTTGGTCGTCAAAACCGTGGCCTAGCTCATGTCCAATTACTGCGCCAATTGCACCGTAGTTTACAGCGTCATCGGCTTCTAAATTAAAGAACGGTGGCTGTAAAATAGCAGCTGGGAATACAATTTCGTTATTTACTGGATTGTAGTAAGCATTAACTGTTTGTGGCGTCATATGCCACTCAGAGCGGTCCACTGGCTTGCCTAATTTAGCAATCATGTCGCTATAAGCCCACTGGCTGTAACGTATGTAGTTACCCACTAATTCATCAGAGTTAATGCTCAGCTGTGAGTAGTCTTTCCACTTATCTGGGTAGCCAATTTTTGGGGTAAATTTGTTTAGCTTTTCTTGGGCTGCAAGCTTGGTTTCAGGGCTCATCCACTCCAGGTTTTCAATAGCAACGCCGTAACCTTTAATAACGTTATCTACCAGCTCTTCCATACGTGCTTTTGCTTCAGGCGGGAAGTTATCTTTTACGTATACTTTACCTAAAATTTCGCCAAGTACGCTGTTAGATGCATCAACCGCTTTTTTCCAAAGTGGCGCTTGCTCTTTTACGCCGCGTAATGTGGTGCTGTAAAAATCAAATTTAAGATCAACTAAGTCAGTGCTCAGTAACTGCGCGTAACCACTTACAAAATGAAACTTTAAGTAGTTTTTCCACGTTGCTAAATCTGTTTCTTTGTACACATCAGCAAACCCTTCTAAGTAGCTTGGCTGACGTACAATAATGTCTGAGGTATCTACCCCTGCACTTTTGAAAAATGCAGCTAAATCAAAGTCGCCTGTTAGCTTATTTGCCTCAGCTACGGTCATTTTATTGTATGACTTAGTTGCATCACGGCTTTGTACTCTACTCCATTGCGCCTCAGCTAAAGCGCTTTCAAATGCGATAACGCTTTTCGCGGCATCAGCGGCATTTTCAACGCCTGATTTAGCTAAAATATCGGTTATGTATTGCTCGTAAGATGCGCGAATTTTAGTAAATTTTTCATCATCTTTTAAGTAATAGTCACGATCAGGTAAGCCAAGTCCAGATTGCGATAAGTACAGCGCGTATTCACTTGAATTTTTAGCATCGTTATTTACAAACCAGCCAAATGGTAAGCTCGCACCTTGCTGCTGAATTTTAGCCATTAAAGGAGCAAGGTCAGCTTTTGAATCTAGGCTATCAATGGTATTAAGTGAAGGTTGTAAAGGTGTAATACCTAACTCATCACGTGTGTCTTTATCCATGTAGCTTTTGTAAAAAGCACCAATTTTGTACTCATCGCTGCCTTTTTTAGCACTGCTATTATTAGCGGCACTTTCAAGCGCTGTTTTCATCGCTTTTTGCGACTCGTCGTATAACTGTGTAAACGAACCGTAGTTCGACTTATCGCCAGGGATCTCTGTTTTAGCAAGCCACTGTCCATTTACATGGTAATAAAAGTCATCTTGTGCACGAACCGACTCATCCATATTGGCAAGGTTTACACCTAGCTCAAGCGTTTTTTCTGCAGGTGCTGTAACGGCAGCGGTGTCGCCCACTTGCGTTTCTTGTTGTTTTTCACCGCAACCTACTAGGCCCAGTGCAAGTGCGATACTTGCAGCGGTAATAGTTACTTTTTTCATAATTATTCCGTTTGTTAGTAAAGAATAAAATATCTATTTCATTAAACTATTGCATGCCAGAGAAAAAATAAAAGCGCCCTGCGATGCTTTCACTTAATGAAATTAATATTTAGGCGGTTAAAACAACACGCCGAATTTGTATGATAAACCCCATTAAAGAAACAATAAAATAGAATATGTAACAAAGTATTTTCTATGAGACGAGGTAACAAAATAGCCCTACCAACAACCATAATCGCGCTTTTGCGAGTTATTTTTTACCATGGCGAGCAAGGCGCTCTAGCTTTTCTTTCAGCGAAGGTGGGGCTGATGCGGCAATGGCATTAAGGTAATCTGAAGTTTGCTGGCTCATTTTTCTTGAATTGCCAGGTGCTTTACCTGCGGGGCCGGGTTTATCTGTTGTTGGGCTTAAGCGCGCTGTTGCTTGAGGGTTTGCAACAATTTTAATTTGTCCGAGCTCTGCCATGCCTGCCGCTCTAAAATGCGACTGCATATCCATTTTTAAATAATTAAGTTTAAGGGCAATTGCCGCCGATACAGCTTCAATCATCAACGTGCCATCGCGGTAATTACTCACACGGCATTTTTCAGCAAGCTTTGGGCCTAAAAACTCTTTAAGCAACACCTGTTGCTTATCAAGCGCTTGGCTTTTACCTGCATAGGCCGATAAGCGATTATTAAGGCCTGCCATAATGTCAGTCAGGGGTTTTGGTGCGTACCTATCTTTAGCCATTCAACACCTCAAAAATTTAAATAAAGCACGTTTAAGCCAAGCGTTTAAATGCTCGGCTTTAATATGTGCTTTTATATTATACCAATTCGCTTAATTACGTATTACTGCAAATTGCTATTATGCGCCTGCTACTTGCATTTGCTCTATAAGTACTGAGCCGGTTTGAATGCCGCCTCTGCGCTCAATATCGCCCCCTATGGCCGAAATACCTTTAAACATGTCTTTTAAATTTCCGGCAATGGTAATTTCACTAACAGGGTACTGAATTTCACCGTTTTCTACCCAAAAACCAGCCGCTCCACGCGAGTAGTCACCCGTAACGGTGTTTACGCCTTGCCCCATCAGCTCGGTAACTAATAAGCCTGTTCCCATGGTTTTTAATAAAGCCGATAAATCGTTGTGCGTTTGCTCAACTAACCAGTTATGAATACCGCCTGCATGGCCTGTTGGCGTCATATTCATTTTACGTGCAGCGTAACTTGCTAATAAATAGGTTTGTAACTCGCCACCTTGGATTATTTCACGGTCAATCGTTTTTACCCCTTCGCTATCAAAAGGCGACGACGCTAATCCTTTTAATATATGAGGACGCTCAGCAATATTAACGCTCTTACTAAATACTTGAGTGCCTAGGCTGTCGAGTAAAAAGCTCGATTTACGATAAAGCGCCCCGCCGCCAATTGCCGACACTAAATGGCCAAACAATGAGTTGGCAATATCGGCTCTAAAAATAACAGGGACTTTCATAGTACCCAGCTTTTGGCTATTTAGTTTAGCCAGAGTTTCGGTGGCGGCTTCTAGGCCTACCGCAGCAGCGTCGTTAAGTCCGCCCTGATCGCGAGCAACAGTATAAGCAGAGTCGCGCTGCATGTGCTCGCCTTCTTTGCCTATTACCATCGTGCTAATGCTGTGGCGCGTACGTGGAAAACCAGCAATTAAACCATGGCTATTACCATACACACGTAAGCCTTGATGCGATGAAAAACTTGCACCATCTGAATTAACAATACGCTCATCAGCATTTAAAGCGGCTTGCTCTGCAGCGTGACATAGCTCAATACCTTGCTCAGGGCTTACATCCCACGGATGATATAAATCAAGGTCCTTAGGGGCAAACTCGAGTAATTCTTTATCGGCAATACCATTAAAAGGGTCGTCTGAGGTAAATTTGGCAATATCAATGGCTTTTTCTACTACCGTGCGCAGTGTTTTTGGGTTTAGATCAGCAGTAGACGCTGAGCCTTTATTATTCCCTACATAAACACTGATACCTAAACCACCATCTTGGTTAAACTCTATGGTTTCTACTTCACCCATGCGTGTGCTTACCGATAAACCCGATGTACTAGACATAGCAGCTTCTGCGGCAGTGGCACCCAATTTTTTAGCATGCTCGAGCACTTCAGCTACGGCATCTTTTACTTGAGAGATTTGAGAATAAATTGGATCGTGTTGTTGGCTTTTCATAAATTAAGTCCTGAGCCTTAAGGCAATATTGCACGCATTTCTTATCTTTAAATGCTAACACACTCACTGCACCACATCAGCTAATATTAATCACTAAAAGAATCGCGTATAATGGCAAAAGTTATTTTTACTTAAGAGCACCCCATGGCGAAGAAAAAAGGCAAGCCTGCTGAAATTGAAGAAGAAATTATTTACGTATCAAAAAGTGAACTAAAGCGCGACGCGCAAGAGTTTCATCAGTTAGGTTCTGAAATTGCTAAAATGGGGAAAAAGCAACGCGAACGCTTACCACTCAATGACGATTTGAAAGCAGCCATGGTAGTTGCTGATAAAATCAGTAATAAAAGCGATGCGTACCGCCGCCACTTAAATTACATTGCTAAAACGCTACGCACAGTAGAAAACGTTGAAGAAATTAAAGCCATTATTGACGTAATGCTTAATAAAAATAACCAAGCTGAGGTTTTAATTAAAAAAATTGAGCAATTACGTACCGACTTAATTGAGCAAGGCGATGATTTAATTAACGAAACTATTGAGCAATACCCGACCCTTGAGCGCCAAAAAATGCGCCAATTGGTACGCAACGCCGCTAAAGAAGTTAAAGCTGAAAAGCCAGGCAAGGGCTATAAAGAATTGTTTCAATACTTAAAAGATGCCCACAACATGACGTATTAACAAAAAATACTATTTTAAAAAGGTGCTTAGGCACCTTTTTTTGTTGTAGATCAAAACCCCTCCCTTAAAAGCTTTTTATACTCAACACCTCATTAATACATAAGGTGCGCGTGATGATAAAGCTTCCAAAATGGGATCAAACTCTTATAAATAAGTATAACGTGTCAGGGCCGCGCTATACCTCCTACCCCACCGCTTTATCTTTAAGCGAGGGGTATCAGCAACAAGACCTTGTTAGCGCTATAAAATCATCCTCTAGTCGCTCACTTTCTTTGTATATTCACATCCCATTTTGCAGTGAGCTTTGCTATTACTGCGGATGTAACAAGGTGATCACACGCCATCAGTCTAAAGCCGATGTATATTTAGATTATTTAACAAAAGAAATAGCAGCGCATGCCCCTTTATTTAAACACTACACAGTGGAGCAATTGCATTTAGGGGGTGGTACGCCAACCTTTTTAACTGTAAAGCAAATGACGCGCTTAATTAACTTATTAGAGCAGCACTTTCACTTTACCCGCAACACTGAGCGAGGCATTGAAATAGACCCACGCTCCCTTGCTAAAGATATGCTTATACACTTACGGGTTTTAGGCTTTAACCGCGTATCCTTTGGTATTCAAGATTTTAATGATGAAGTACAACAAGCGGTTAACCGCACACAGCAAGTAGATACCGTTAAAGCACTGATAACCCAAGCCCGCGAGCTTGGCTTTAAGTCTATAAATGCAGATATGATCTATGGCCTGCCTAAACAAACACCCCAAAGCTTTGAAAAAACAATAGCGCAATTAATTGCCTTAAGCCCAGACAGAGTCTCTGTATTTAATTACGCACATTTACCAGAGCGCTTTGCAGCGCAACGTAAAATAAAAGAGGCTGACTTACCCAGTGCCCACGACAAGCTAACCATGTTTAAAAACACCTTGGCGCAAATGACCTTTGCAGGCTATCAGTTTATTGGTATGGATCATTTTGCAAAAGCCGACAACGAACTTGCAGTCGCGCAAAATAAAGGGCAGTTACATCGCAACTTTCAGGGCTATACCACCCACGGTAATTGCGACTTATTAGGTTTAGGGGTCTCGTCTATTTCGCAAATTGGCACCGCCATTTTACAAAACCAAAAAGTGCTTAAGCATTATTATCACGCAATTGAAACGCAAGCCGGCAGTGCTATACATAAAGGAATGCATTTAACGCACGATGATGTAATACGCGCAGAGGCTATTAAATCACTTATTTGCCAGTTTGAATTAGACACACACGCATTTGCGAAAAAGCATTCTATACATTTTAATGAGTATTTTGCGGATGCGCTGTTGGCGCTAAAGCCTTTAATAGACGATGACATGGTGCATATAAACGATAAGGTAATACGCGTCACGCCTCGCGGAAATCTATTTATTCGTATTATATGTATGTGCTTTGATGCTCACTTACAAAAGCAAATAAGTAAAACCCGTTTCTCACGAGTGATTTAATTAGTGCTATAGCAATTCGCTTATCACGTTTGAGGTGGTAAAAACGTGCTGATAAGCAGGCATAAAAAAAGCAGACCTGAGTCTGCTTTTTGTATTTTCTAGAGGGTTTAATTAAACACGATGTTTTCGCTGCCCGGCGCAGCTTTAAACTCAACAATGATTTTGTCGCAATCGGCTTTAATCTCATCACTAAAGTTTTCTTCAGCTCGCCAACGTGCTGTATCTTGCTTAAAAATCTCTTTTTTAGAGTATTTTTTGCGTGCATCGTGGGTCGGCATTTCTTTCACAACGTTATACATTTTATAAATGCCTGGGTAAGCTAGCGTTAAATCTCGCTCATCTTCAAAAGCGTACTGAGACATTAAAACCCAAATCCGTAAACAGCCTTCAGAGTACTCACATTGCTCTTCAGCCATTGCACGAGCAATAAGATGGATGCTATCTGCAAGTTTAGCGTTACGCTTTAAGCGCGACTGCTTAAGCTTTTGCCGTTGCTCAGCTTGCTTTTGCGCAATTAACTTTTTTTGCGCGTTAAGCTTATAGAGCAACTGACCTGCATAAAATGCTAAGCCAGCAATAATAACAGCACCTACAAACAAGGCTACAATCACTGCGGTACTCATTAAGCGCCCTTACTATTTGTCGTCATCATCATCTAGCCACTCATTGGCTAAATCATCTGAAAGGTACTTATCGAAATCTGAGTTACCATCGCTTTCGAAGTTATCTTCAAAATCATCTTCAAACTCGTCTTCGTCTTCATCTTCGATACCTAGTAACTTACAAAGTACTTGGTGGCGAGCAATACGGCTATTAAAGTACTTCGCATCTTTACCCGTCAGCATTTCACCTTGCTCATGGCGCTCAACGAGCTTAAGTAAACGCTCATCGTTTTCAAGCGCTTCTAGCTCTTGCTCCGGCGTAAGCTCTGGCTCTGTAACCTTTTTAAGTTCAACTGTTGGCTTTAAGTTACGCTTCATTTCTACTTGCGGCTGTGGTGCACTAGCCACTAAAGGCACGGCTTTTTTACTGCCGACGCGCTTATCTTTTGGCGCTGAGTTTGCTTTTTTAGTATCGCTATCTAATAGCTCAGGTGCATTACGAGAACCAGGCTTAGCACCCTTTGGTTTTTTAACTCGTTGCTCTTTTAACGCACGCATTTCTTTAAGCTTATCTTGGCTTAAACGAACAGGGCCGTTTGAAGGAATTTTGCGTGATTTTTTCTTTCTACTCATATCTTGATCATCTCACTTAAGAGGTTTTGAGCGAGGCACATAACATGAGCATCGCAGTGCTGGCCTAGCCAGAAGAATTCGATTTGCGCATTAAAGCTTGGGTTGCTCGTTGAATTAGCGCATTAGCTTATTGCTAAACGGTGGGTATTGTAACAGGACAAATAAAAAGGCGGTAGAGAAAACATCTCTACCGCCTACTAATCTGAGCGCCATTATCTGGACACTTCTCCCTTCGACTTTTTTTAGTCTTTATTATTTTTATTATTATCAGTCCGTATTGTTATTATTTTAACCTTCCTTGTTACATTCCATTTTGTTTTTATTATTAAACTTCCTTGAGATTTTATTATTTACGGTCATCCTGACGCTTTCTTGTTATTTCCTTTTGTAGCACCTTCAATGTGCTATTCAGTCGTGTCGCGCCATTTTCCTTTAGCATAATCCATGTTGTTATTGTTGTTTTGCGACAGTGGTTAATTTACCCGTTAATATTTTTGTTACAACTGGTTTATATAATTTTTCTTACATAGAGCACATATAAAAAACAAAAAAAATATAATAAACATAAACTTAACTGCAAAAATATTTTTAAAATAAGTTATTTCTTACAAAAGAGTATAGCAAATGTCTCACAAACTAAAGGGTGATATCGTTAAAATGTGGACACAAAAAAAGCAGCGCAAGCTGCTTTTTAATCATATTACATAGTATTACACTAGCTAATACTAGATAAATACGACTTTAGTGTAAGCCACCTAAGTATTGAGATAGTACTTCAATATCTTTATCAGTTAGCTTTTTCGCTATATCTTGCATCATACCGTTATGGTCGTTTTTACGGGTTCCATCACGAAACTTCTCTAGCTGAGCTTTAATGTACTCTGGGTGCTGAAAAGAAATTTTAGGAAACTTAGCAAGAGACGAACCATTGCCTCGCGGACCATGACACGCCGCACAAGCCGGAATACCACGTTCAGCATCGCCTGCTTTGTAAAGCATTTGACCAACTTCAACCACGTCTTTAGGGGTGGCGCCTTCAGTCATGTTCAATGAAGAAAAATAAGCAGATAGGTCTTTCATGTCTTGTTCGCTAAGTGGCATAGCCATCGCGCTCATTACAGGATCCATACGGCCTTCTTTACCGCCTGAAGTCATACCTAATTTTAAATCCTTAAGTTGTTTAAGGATGTAATCTGGGTGCTGGCCTGCAAGTTTAGGGTAAATATTAACCGGTGCATTACCGTCTGGGCCGTGACAAGCCGCACACGTTGCTGATTTTTCTTTACCTGCGTTTACATCGCCATCAAATGCTGTTGCGTTGCTTGCTGACAACGCACCAAGCAATATTGTTAAAGATAGTGCTATTTTTTTCATGGTGAATTCTCTGTTTCCGACCCTGTATCATCTACAATATGGATGTTGTAATTCATGTATTCTACACGATAAAAAATTCTCTGGCACGTTTTCTACTCATATTAAGCTTATAATTTATAGGGTTTTGACCTAGATTAACCTTTAAGCAGCTTTAATAGTGCCATTTATAGAGTTTTTAGGTGTTTAAATACGCTTTTTAATACATCCTTTATAGTATAAAATACGCGCCCTGAGTGAATTTAGCTCAATAAGATTAACTTTTACGTTTTTAGGAGAGCCTGTGCTCAAATCTCGTATCAAATATAATACTGCGTCTTTTGTAACAAGCGCGCCAGACATCACTAAATTACCTGCTGATACGGGAATTGAAGTCGCGTTTGCAGGTCGCTCTAATGCAGGTAAGTCAAGTGCGCTTAATGCACTGACAGATCAAAAACTTGCTCGTACCAGTAAAACGCCAGGTCGTACGCAGTTAATCAACACCTTTGAATTAGGTGAAGTAGACGATATGCGCTTAATCGACTTACCCGGTTATGGTTTTGCTAAAGTACCTATTGAAATGAAAAAGAAGTGGCAAAAGTCACTGGGTGAGTACCTACAAAAACGTCAAAGTTTAAAAGGTATTGTTATATTAATGGATATTCGCCACCCATTAAAAGATTTAGACAAAGATCTAATTAACTGGGCTATTGGCAGCGAAATCCCAGTATTGGCGCTTTTAACTAAAGCCGATAAGCTCAAGCAAGGTGCGCGTAAAGCACAAGTACTGCAAGTACGCCGCGAATTAAGTGAACTAGACGGTGACATCACTGTACACGCTTTTTCATCACTTAAGGGAACAGGTTTACCAGAAGTCGCTAAAAAGCTAGATGAGTGGTATTTAGGGCCAATTGTGGCTGTTGCACCGCAAAGTGATGAAGACAGCTCAGACGCTTAAAAATAAGCACCTACGAAAGATAAAATTTTCCCCCTGCTGATTTTATAAAATAGCCGCGCTCATCAGCGTCGGCTATTTCAGCCCACTGATAAAACACACTCCGTGATACCCGCGCGCTACACCCATAAGGTAATTGCAAATAAGGCACCGCTGCATTTTTATAGTTTTTTATATAAAGAGGCTGCTCAGCACTGATTAACCATTGCCGTGCTAAATTATCTACACAACACATAACCTGCCCTTGCGCTGTGCTCTCAATATGCCAGCTTACGATAACGAAAGGCGCATCTTGCACCTCTATCGCTATTTTTTCGATGGGTGTTTTTAAATAAAACTGCTCACCTTCTTTGCATAAAACACTGGCAAACAGTTTTACCAACGCGGGGCGAGTAATTTCTCTGCCATCGTAAAACCACTGCCCATGCTCGTTAATCATAATCGGCAGCTCACCACACTCGGTAGGCTGCCAACTATCAAACGGTTTGCTAGGCTCGCTTAATTGCTTACTAAGCGCCGTTAACGAGATCACTGTTTTTTAAGTGTTAGCGCAAAAGTAACTGGTACGGCTGTAGCAACGGCAGATAAACCAGCTAATTGCTGTAGCTTTTTAACGCCTTCGGTCACACCAAAGTCTTGGCTATTTACAATCACAGGCGTAAACGACGACACGCTTAAATCGCCATTTTCGGCACTGCTAACAAGTACATTTATTTTTAATGGCTTTTTATTACCATGAAAATCAAGCTGCGCATCAACCTCTTTTAATACATGCTGGCCCGGTTTTTTAATATTACTTAATTGCTTTTTTAAATCCGCGGTTAAAACTGCATGAGGAAACTTAGCCGCTTCAAATACAAATTGAGTTAAACGTTCATTGCGAATAGGGATCAGTGTTTCTGCAGAGGTTAAGTCTATATTTACACTAAAAGCACCACTGTCTGAAAGTGTTCCTTCTAGGTTAGTAAAATGATGTGCCTCAGCAATCGAGTCTTTTTTGATAGAAACAAAACTTAATTGGCTCTTGTCATTGACTAGCTGCCAATCTGCATGAGCGGCATTAGATAAAGCAACACTTGATAACGATAAACCGATAATGGCTAACGTTTTAAACATAACGCACTCCTAAAATAAAATGAGAATAATAGCGCTTTCGATACTATCACCTGAAATAGGGGCAAACCACCTCAAATTAAAGACGGCGCTAAATTACTTAGCCCGTACTCTTATTAAAAAATTAATAACGATATAGCAGCCTATAATTGATGCTTTTTAGGGGCATACCGCAACATCCACGCTAATAATTGCGTGAGATAGCTTTACTTGCCTACGTTTGCATTATAACTGCTTTATACATATACCCGTTTGAAGGCGCGCAAGGTATGGCACAAAAAATAATAAACATAAATGAGCATAAAGTGTGAATAGTAAAAAAGCGCTTAGAGGAGCCATTTAGCTTTAAAGGACAATCTAATGAGGAAGAAAAAGCAGCCTGCTTAAAACAAGCAGGCCGATATAGCAAACTGGGGAGAAGCTATCAATTTGTTGCACCTTTTCAGATGCATCATCAACAGGATGTCCTACAGGATGAGGACGCGCGCACTTTAGCAAAAGCGCGCATAAAAATACAATGATATTCCGCCAAAATAGTTCGAATTGACGAACATATAACTATTTAATACAAATAGTTGCTTAAATTAACCTACTTTTAACTAAACTTTGTTTACGCGTAGAATTACTTAAATCGATTCGCTTAATTGAGTGGGCTATTTAGAGGCAATAAAAAAGCGCCTTGCGGCGCTTTTAAAATGTAAGCATGTTTTAGGTTAGTGGGCTTGCTCCCAGTTTTCACCTTCGTCAGCTTCTACAATTAAAGGGACATCTAAGCTAGCCGCTTGCGACATTAGCTCACAAATTTGCTTTGTGTATGCTTGCGCACAATCGGTTTTAATTTCAAACACCAATTCATCGTGCACTTGCATAAGTAACTTAATGGTATTGGGAGCTTGTTGATTAACCCAGCTATGCACGCTCAACATTGCTTTTTTAATAATATCAGCGGCTGTGCCTTGCATTGGCGCATTGATTGCTGCACGTTCGGCGCCTTTACGGCGAGCTCCATTACGTGCATTAATTTCTGGTAAGTGTAAACGACGCCCAAAAATAGTTTCTACATACCCGTTCTCGGCCGCTTTTTCGCGGGTTGTTTCCATGTACTCAAGTACCCCAGGGAAACGCTCAAAGTATTTATCTATGTAGTGCTGCGCTTCGTGGCGTGGCACATCAAGCTGACGCGCTAAACCAAAGGCTGACATGCCGTAAATTAATCCAAAGTTTACTGCTTTAGCTTTACGACGCATATCTGTGGTTACATCCTCTAGCTCAACCCCAAATACCTCAGCAGCGGTTGCACTGTGTACATCCAACCCATTAGCAAAGGCATTTAGTAGCCCTTTGTCTTGCGATAAATGCGCCATAATACGCAGCTCAATTTGACTGTAATCGGCAGCCACAATTTTATAGCCTTGTGCCGCTACAAATGCCTCACGTATACGACGTCCTTCTTCAGAACGAATAGGGATATTTTGTAAGTTAGGATCGGTAGAACTCAAACGCCCTGTGGCCGTAACAGCTTGATGATAAGAAGTATGCACGCGCTGTGTTTTCTCATTAACCATCAATGGTAATTTATCAGTGTAGGTTGATTTAAGCTTAGATAAACCACGGTGCTCAATAATCACCTTAGGTAATGGGTAGTCATGGGCAAGTTCTTGTAGCACTTCTTCAGCCGTTGAAGGTGCACCTTTAGGTGTTTTTTTAATGACTGGCAGCTCAAGTTTTTCAAATAAAAGTACTTGCAGCTGCTTTGGCGAGCTTAGGTTAAATGGTTCGCCAGCTATCTCAAACGCTTCTTTTTCAAGTTCAAGTAAACGCTCGCCTAAACGCTGGCTGTGCGCCGCCAGCATGTTGCTATCAATTGCTACGCCGGTGCGTTCAATATCAGAAATAACATTCACTAATGGCATTTCTATTGTTTCAAATATTGACTTTAACTTCTCATCAGCTTCTAATTTTGGCCAAAGTACTTGGTGTAAACGCAGTGTAATATCGGCATCTTCTGCTGCATAAGGCGCAGCTTGCTCAAGCTCAATTTGATTAAAGGTAAGCTGCTTTTTCCCTTTGCCGGCTATATCTTCAAAGCTAATGTTTTTATGGCCTAAGTATTTAAGCGCTAATGAATCCATGTCATGGCGAGTGCCCACGCTATTAAATACGTACGACTCAAGCATAGTATCAAACTTAATGCCATTGAGCTCATAGCCTGCATTAGCCAGTACGCTCTTGTCGTATTTTAGGTTTTGCCCTACTTTAGCTTTGTTAGCATCGGCGAGGATTGGCCCAAGCTTTTGCATTACATATTCAAGGCTTAATTGCTCTGGTGCACCCGGGTAGTCGTGTGCAATTGGTAAGTAAGCAGCTTCGCCTGCTTTTACAGCAAAGCTCATACCTACTAACTGCGCTTGCATGTAATCAAGGCTGGTTGTTTCGGTATCAAAGGCAAATAGCTCAGCGCTATTTAGCTGCTCAATAAGCGTATCAAATTGTGATTCGGTTAAGATAGTTTCGTAATGTGCATCTTCTACTTTTGGCAGTTCATTTGCCTCAGCAGGGAGTGCTTTTTCTGCATCTTTTGGGTTATCAAGCAGCTCAGCTAACCAGCGGCGGAACTCACACTCACCATACAGTGCAATAAGCTCATCTTTATTTGGCTCTTGTACTTTAAAGGTATCTAGGTCTGACTCTACCTCAACATCACATTTAATGGTGGCAAGTTCATAACTAAGTGGTAAATGATCAAGGGCATTTGCAAGCTTCTCACCAATCTTGCCTTTAATATCGCCAGCATTATCAATTACACCTTGAAGCGATCCATATTTTTGAAGCCATTTAACAGCTGTTTTAGGTCCACAGCCTTCAACACCTGGGATGTTGTCAACCTTATCACCCATTAGCGCTAAATAGTCGATGATTAGCTCAGGGCCCACACCAAATTTTTCAACAACGGTTTGAGGATCTGAAATGCTGTCGGTCATGGTATTGATTAGCGTAACATGCTCGTTAACTAGCTGAGCCATGTCTTTATCGCCAGTAGAAACCAATACATGGCGCTTTTGCTCAGTCGCTATTCGTGAAAACGTACCAATAACATCATCTGCTTCAACCCCTTCAATACTAATTAGCGGAAAGCCCATCGCTTTAATAATACTGTGCAGTGGCGCTATTTGCGTTCGCAAATCGTCAGGCATAGGTGGACGGTTAGCTTTATACTCGCTATACATATCGTTTCTGAACGTTTTGCCTTTGGCATCAAACACCACCACCATGTGGCTCGGATCATATTGTTTGATCAAACTTTTAAGCATGTTTACCACGCCATAAATAGCGCCAGTTGCTTCACCTTTAGAGTTAGTTAAATGCGGTGGAGAATGATAAGCACGAAATAAATATGAAGAGCCATCAACTAAAATTAGCGGGTTTTCGGGGATCTGAGCCATGGTGAATTTGGATCCTAAATACAAAAAAGTAATATTATTACAAGCATGCCATAAGGTTGTGAATAAAACGACAGTGAATTACGCTTAGTAGCCATAATTATTGCGGAGCAACCTGTGGATAACTTTGTAGATAACAGCCACGAGCTATTCCTCCAATGCATAATAAAATGCTTAGAAAAATAAATAACTGCTTGTTTTGTTTAAAAAAGATAATACGAGGTTCTTTTTTTATTATTTTAAAACCAATGTGGAAAAAGGTTTTCTAACTGATACATCCCCTGTTAGTCACTTTAGTTATTTGTATCCATTTAAATAACCGGAGGAGTATTCTAGCATAATGGATCAAAGATCATAGCGATCCTTTATAATTTTTTTTACAAGCTCACTGGCAAAAATGGCATAAACCGCAATACAACTTGCACTGCGAATACTTTTTAAACTAAAAAATTATTTTAGTGTGTGTTTTGGCCCGTGTTAAACTTCACCCAAACGACTTATTTAAAATACTTAAGGAGCACAAAAGCATGAAAAAGATAGCTGTAATATTAGCCGGCTGTGGTGTGTACGATGGCAGTGAAATAAACGAAGCAGTATTAACACTGCTGCACATAGCTAAAAACGGTGCTGCATATCAATGTTTTGCTCCTGATATAGAACAACTTCACACTATTAATCACCTCACCGGTGAAGAAATGCCAAGCAACCGTAATGTACTCACTGAGGCAGCACGCATTGCCCGTGGTGATATAAAATCATTAAGCAAATTAAAGGCATCTGAATTTGATGCGTTAATAGTACCAGGGGGATTTGGCGCCGCTAAAAACTTATGTGATTTTGCCGTTAAAGGCGCTGATGCGCAGATAAGCGACCTAGTCTTAGAGGCCTGTAAACAATTTGCTAATGCACAAAAAGCGGCTGGATACATGTGTATTGCGCCGGCTTTAATTCCGTTTATATATCCCAATGCTACTTTAACCATAGGTAATGATGAACAGACCGCAAGCGCTTTAACCCAGCTAGGCTCTACACACGCAGCCTGTGCGGTTGATGATATTGTGATTGATGAGGACAATAAACTCGTTACCACCCCTGCTTATATGCTGGCGCAGTCTATTTTAGATGCCGATGCGGGGATCGAAAAACTGGTTAAAAACGTACTAGCATTAGCTTAAATAGTGATTTACTAAGCCACCGATTATAAATGTTTGTTAACTGAAACATGCAATTTTATTGCGTTAACGCAAAAATTAGCCAGTTTTATCGATAAAAACACCAGTGGGCGTTTTATAAATTGTTACACAAAGGTATAATCGGTTTAATTTCCGTCATCTATAATCGTGATTGATCACGTTCAAATCGAAGTGAGCAAGGCAAAATGAAAAAACTATCAGCTGCAGCATTATTAGTGCTAGCAACCACCGCATACGCACAGCCATATGATAACTCTATGACTGAAGATGCGATTAAAAAACGTTTAGCACCAGTTGGCGCTGTTTATCTTGAAGGCGAGAAAGCTGCTGCAGCCGCAGCTCCTACTGGCCCTCGCTCTGGTGAGCAAGTGTACCAGGGCGCATGTTTTGCCTGTCACGGTACTGGCGCACTAGGTGCACCTAAATCAGCTGATGACTGGGCACCGCGTATCGCTAAAGGTAAAGATGTACTGCTTGATCACGCTATCAACGGTTTTAATGCGATGCCGCCAAAAGGAACATGTATGGATTGTTCTGATGATGAGATTAGCGCAGCTATTGATTTCATGACATCTAAATAATTTAATTAAACCCCTGATAACTAGGGTGATTAATTTAAAAAGGCCTATTTTTATAATAGGCCTTTTTTTATTTCTAAAATAATCTTTTTAGTTGCTATTTTAGGGCATTAGTTACTTGACGATCGCAACTAAAAGTGAAATTATACGTTTAATAAACATACAATAATAAAACAATATGATTCATGTCATCGGAAGATAAACCCGCGGCACCGAGTAAACTAGCGCACCAAAATAAACGTCTTAAAGCGCTATTAGAAAAGTATAAGCAATCTCACCACTTACAAAATGCCCTGATTCAGCTATCAGAGCAAGCAAGCTCTGTTGCCGAATTAACCTTACTTTACCCCGCTATCCATGACATTTTACAAGCATACCTACCTAGTAAAAGCTTTTACGTGGTGCTTGCTAATCAATATACTCATGCCTTGGAACTTTCTTATTTTTGTGATGAAAAAGATGGTATATCAGTCGCCCTCAATCAAGATAATAGTTTTGAAGAAGGCGCTACAGGCTACGTTTATAAGCTTGGCAAAACCACCTGCTTTACCAAACAAGAGATGCAAAGCGCTGCACAAAACGGCTTATTTAAAGCACTAGGCTCACCTGCTGAGTACTGGGTTGGTGTTCCTATTTATCAAGAGCAAAACATTATTGGCGTACTTGCTGCGCAAAGTTACGATAAACACCAAGATTACAGCAGCCAGCAAGTGCATTTACTCGAGGTAATGTCTTTATACTTAGCCACAGCCATAGAGCGAGTTAAAAAAAGAGAGCTGCTCGAATCTGAAGTAAAAATTCGCACCCGCGCGCTCACGCAAAGTAATGATGCGCTAAACCTAGAAATTGAACAACGAAAACGCGCACTACAACGCCAACAAATTTTGTTTAAAATATCGGAGTTGGCAACGCAAGCGCAAAACTTAGATGATGCCTATGTAAAAATTCATCAAATAATAAAAACCATTACATACGCAGAAAACTTATACATTGCACTTTATAACAAAGAGACTGGTTGGATTAGCTTCCCGTACTGTGTGGATGAATTTAAAGACAACACCGAGCCAAGGCCGTTTGCAAAAGGTTATAGCGAACTGGTTATTAGCAGCGAGCAGACCCAACTTATACACCCTAGTAGAGCCAAAGAGCTATTAGAAAGTGGTGATGTACAACGAAATAAGCCAGTACCAGAGGAGCAAATGGCCACCAGCTGGCTAGGTGCTCCGCTTAAAACATCGCAAGGGGTTATCGGCTTAATTGCATGCCAAGCGTATAATAATAATCATATTTTTAGCAAAGACGACTGCGAGCTTATTACATTTGTATCACACCAAATTGCCACGGTTTTACAAACAAAATTAGCCACTCAAGCACTTAAATCTAGCCACCAAGAGTTAGAGTATCGAGTTAACGAAAAAACAAAGGCGCTGCAACAAGCTAACCTACATTTACAAATGCAAATTGATGAGCGTAAAAAAGTAGAGCAGCAGCTTTATCATGATGCGCATCACGACTCATTAACGGGCCTGCCTAACCGCAGCTTGTTTTTAACCCAGCTAGAAAAAACACTGCAGCATTACCATCGTTTTCCTGATCATCACTTTGCTGTGTTATTTATTGATTTAGATAAGTTTAAAGATATAAACGATCAACTAGGTCACCATGCCGGCGATCAATTTTTAATAAGTGTGGCTGATTTATTTTCGCATTGTATTCGCGAACACGATTTACTCGCTCGCCTTGGTGGTGATGAATTTGTAATTTTGCTTACCCACTTAACAGAGCTACAACAAGCAGAAGATGTAGCTGATCGCATTATTAATATAATGAAAAAGCCATTTTGCAGTAAAGGTACCTGCATTCAAAGTGGTGCAAGTATTGGTATAACGTACTCAAATTCAAGTTATCAGCATACCGATGAAATTATTCGCGATGCCGATGCTGCTATGTATTATGCTAAAAATGCAGGGCGCGACCGCTATGAGCTGTTCCACCCGTTATTAACGCAAACACTAACAAGTGCAGAATCTCCAGCACAGCACCATCTTGATTCACTTCCGATGAGTTTTAGAAGTGCAGATATTATAAACCTTGATGAACAACAGCAATCAGAGTCACTGTTTGAAGCCTTTGGTGAACACCCTGTATTAGGCTATACCAGTTTTGAAGTGCTGAAAAAGTTTGCAACCGATAAAGAGCAGCACCTCCAAGTTGAATTAGAACTCTTGCAGCACGCCTATTCCCATGCCTTAGCGGCAAATGTAGCCATGGTATTATTGCCATGCTCAGGGCTACTTTTAGAAGCGCTTGAATTCAATTTATTTACTGAGGTATTAAGTAAGCTGCAAGGGCAAAGCCAACTGTGTTTATTGTTTGACGACCAAGAAATACGTTACGCCTGTGCAACTCAACTAGAAAACCTTAAAAAGCTCTCGCAGCTTGGCTACAGCATTGGCTTAAATAACTTTGCAAAAGACCGCTGTGAGCTAAATGCACTGACCGACATTACCTTCGATTATGTACTACTTAGCTCAACCTTTAGTAAACGCGTACTGCAACAAGAAAGCTTTAACTTGCAATTACAAGGTGTACTGGCAATCACTCAGCTAAAAGGCATAAAAGTCATTGCCAAAGGCCCTTCTATACTCAACTTTAGAGCCTTGCTAGATAAATACGGACTAAACTTATTTGTTGCTAAGCAGCAAGGCTTATCGGAGTCAGTAGCGGCTAATAACAACGCCGCGCAGTCTATTAACTAGGTTTTTTCAGCATCGCCCTTAAGTTAGCGACCCGTGCTTGGCCTTTTTCCATGCGCTCAGCTTGCGAGCTTGGGGCTTTTTTGTTTTCAAACGCTAGGTCATCTTGCGGTAACTCTTGCACAAAGCGGCTTAGCTCTGTTTGTGAGGTTTCGCCAAACTGACGACGTATTTTTGCATACGTTAGTGTCAGCTCTTGCTGGGCCCGTGTGATCCCTACGTATGCTAAACGGCGCTCTTCATCTACGTTTTCTTCGTCAATACTTACTTGGTGTGGCAATAACCCCTCCTCCATACCAACCATAAATACGTACGGGTATTCTAAGCCTTTAGATGCGTGCAAAGTAAGTAACTGTACCGCATCAGACTCATCTTCTTCCTCGTTACGCTCTAGCATATCGCGAAGCGTTAATTTGCTGACCACTTCAGGTAAGGTCATCGGTTCGTTATCGGCATCTCCGGTGAGCATATCGGTGATCCAACGATACAGCTCAGAGACGTTTTTCATGCGCATTTCTGCCGCTTTGGCACTTGGCGATGACTCATATAAATACGCTTCGTAGTTAATATTACGTACCAAGTCTTTTACCGCTTCGAGTGTATCGCTACGCACTGCATTATCTGAAAGCTCAACAACCCAACGTGCAAACCCCGAAAGCGCATTTAAGCCACGCCCTTTAAGGCGGTAGCCTAGGTCGTTATCAAAACAGGTGGCAAATAAGCTTTGGTGTTTTTCGTTTGCAAGTGTGCCTAGCTTTTCAAGTGTAACGGTGCCTATTTCACGGCGCGGCGTATTAACAATGCGTAAAAAGGCGTTATCGTCGTCTTGGTTAACCAACAAGCGTAAATACGCCATAATATCTTTAATTTCTGAGCGCGAAAAAAACGACATTCCGCCACTAATTTTATAGGGAATGCGGTTACTCATTAATGATTTTTCAAAACCGCGCGCCTGGTGATTACCGCGATACAAAATAGCGTAATCTTTATAGCTGGTGCGCTTCATAAATTTATGAGAAATTATTTCAGCAACAACTCGCTCGCACTCATGCTCTTCATCCCTACAGCCAATCACTTTAATCGGCTCACCGTAACCAAGCTCACTAAATAGCTTTTTTTCGATATCGTGCGGGTTATTGGCAATTAAAATATTTGCTGCTTTTAGAATGCGCTGGGCACTACGGTAGTTTTGCTCAAGCTTTATGAGCCTAAGGCCGGGGTAATCTTTACTTAACAGTACCAAGTTTTGGGGGCGGGCTCCGCGCCATGAATAAATAGATTGGTCATCATCCCCTACCACAGTAAAACGCGCTCGCTCGCCTACTAATAACTTAACAAGCTGGTACTGGCTGGTATTGGTATCTTGATATTCATCCACCAGCAAATACCTAAATCGTTGCTGCCAACGCTCTCGTGAGGTGGCATTACTACTCAGTAATAAGGTGGGGATCATTATTAAATCGTCAAAATCCAGTGCGTTATATGCTCGCAGCTGATTTTGATAACGCGCGTAAAGCTGCGCAAATAACGCCTTTTGCGCATCACGTGCTTCGCGTATAGCTTGCTCTGGTAAAATTAATTCGTTTTTCCAGCTGCCTATTTGCATTTTTAAAAGATTAAGTAGGTCTTTGTCTTTTTTAAGTTCGTCTTCGGTTAAATCACCTAACAGCTGGTTAGTATCTTGGTCATCAAACAGTGAAAAACCTTCTTTAAAGCCAAGTGTTTTGAGTTCTTTTTTAATTATTTCAAGCCCTAGGGTATGAAAGGTTGATACCCACAGCCCTTTCGCCTCTTGCTTATTAAGCGTTTGTAATACACGCTCGCGCATCTCTTTGGCCGCTTTATTCGTAAACGTTACCGCAGCAATATTACGTGCTTTGTACTCGCACTTTTGCACCAAATAAGCAATTTTGTTAGTGATTACGCGCGTTTTACCTGAGCCTGCACCCGCGAGTACTAAACACGGACCACTAATATATTTTACTGCTTCATCTTGTTTTGGATTGAGTTTCATAACGACCATGGAGTTTTAAAAGGCAGCTAATTTTACCGTAACCACAGATACAGGCATAGCCATTAGATTAATTAATTCCATTGTGGTGATCATGTATTAAATACCTTAGGTATAAGGTAATATGAGTCATTATCATTTTAGGGCAACAGCAAGGGACGATTATGATCAATCCAGCAAAACTTGAAGAAATTGCTAAGCAAATCACCAACAACATGCCGCAAGGTGTAAAAAACCTAGCAGATACACTGGAAGGTAAAACCAAACAAGTTTTACAAAATAAGCTGGCTGAAATGGACTTTGTTAGCCGCGAAGAATTTGATGTGCAAAGCCAAGTACTTATTCGTACTCGTGAAAAACTCACAGAGCTTGAAGCAAAAGTTGTGTTACTAGAGCAACAACTAAATGCTAAAAATAACGCCGAGTAGCACGTACTACATCTGTATACTCAGCCACAAAAAAAGCAGCTAAGGCTGCTTTTTTTGCTTTTAGTTTTAACTAAAAGCCCACTATGTATCAAAAAGTGCCTCTAATACATAGTATTGCAGTGATTGTTGCTGCGCTAAACTTACAGCGCACATTTTTAGCGCCACTTGCTTACCCGTAATGGGTTTATAACGTTTTAAAAAAGGAAGTTGAGTAATAACAGGTAACACAAATGCGCCTATTTGCTCAGCTATTCGTGTATCGTTTCGCTCACCCGTTAATAAAGACGGCTGGAATATACTTACTTTTGCAAAGCCCAGCGTTTTTATGTGCTGCTCAAGCTCGCCTTTCATTTTTAAGTAAGGGCTGATGCTGTGCGCATTGGCGCCGCTTGATGACACTAAGCAATAATGGCTCACTGCATTGTTTGCCGCCATTTGCGCCGCAATAAACTGATAATCAAAATCAACTTTACGCTGCGCCGCGGTTGAGCCAGCCTGCTTTTTAGTAGTGCCCAAACACGAAAAAAACACATCCCCTTTAAATAACGCGCAGTAGTTAGTTAAACAATCAAAATCAATAACCTGATTAGTGAGCTTAGTATGTTCAACGTCCAGCTTACGGCGAGTTATAGCAATCACATGGCCAAACGCAGGGCTTTGCAGTAAAAGCGTTAATAGCTCACTCCCCACAACCCCTGTTGCCCCTATGATTATTGCCGTTTTAGTCATTGCTTAAATTACTCGCAACCGGCTTTAGCAAATACATGTGCAACGGCTTTTTTATACACATCGCCTTCTTCATCGGCGCAGGTTACAACCGAGGATAAGTCGTGCAAGTGGCCGTTCTCTAATCCATATACCCAACCATGAATTGTGAGTTCTTGACCTTTATCCCATGCATCTTGAACTATGTTTGTTCTACACACGTTGCGTACTTGCTCAATAACATTTAGCTCAATTAAGCGACTTAAACGCTGTTGCTCATCCATTGCATTAAGCTGCTCTAAGTGTTTTTCTTTTACATCGCCAACATGGCGTAACCAGTTATCGATAAAACCAAATTTAGCGTTATTTAATACCGCTTGTACGCCGCCACAGCCGTAGTGGCCAACCACCATAATATGTTTTACTTTAAGCACCTCTACCGCGTATTGCATTACCGATAAACAGTTATGGTCAGTATGTACCACCACATTAGCTACATTACGGTGTACAAATAATTCACCCGGCAGTAAATCTACAATTTGGTTGGCAGGAACACGGGAGTCTGAACAGCCAATCCACAAGTACTCTGGGTTTTGTTGCATTGATAATATTTTAAAAAACTCAGGGTTGGCTTCGGTTGTACGTGCAGCCCAACGTTTGTTGTTTTCGAATAAATTTTTTAGCTTTCTCATTGCATCTCTTATTTAGGACGGGATAGAAATTACACCCCAGAAAAGACAAATAATGAGCGCCTTTTTAGTTGGTGTTTGCAAGAATTAAAATATTGCGAGGAGTTAATTGTTTCTCACAAAAGGTGGTAACTGAAACGTGATAACCTTGCTGTTGCAAATATAAAGCACGATCGAGCACAAGCCAAACTTCTATTGCTCTTCTAAACACATGTCGAACCAGTTCGATTCGCTCTGTTACTTTTTTACGCGCCTTACCAATTAATAAAAACTTATCGTAATCAGTATCTTGAGGGATAATTATAGACTTTTTATCCCCCGCCCAAGCGCAAAACTGTGCAAACGTATCAGAAAACACGGCTTTGTTAACGGAAGGCACACTCACGTAATATTGTTCATGAGTGAGTGACTTTCGAAGTGCGTCAAACCCTAAGCGCCATTCCACCTCAGTTTTTCGTATTTTAGCTACACGTGAAGGAGCTGTAACTGTTTCTTGCAGCGCCAGTTTTAGATCGCGGTGCGTTAAATTAAGCTTACTAGCAAGGGCAAGCTCACTCATTGCCTGATAACGACTATCGGTAAATAAGTGATAACAGCACGGCGAAAAACTAATACGTTTTACCCTAGCGGCGCTGGCGTGTTGCATAAATTTTTGGTGCAGTGCGCCACATGCATGCAGTGCAACCGCATGTGTGTCGGTATTAAAAAAATGGCGCGTTTCATCTTCAAGTACATTAGCTTGGCTAAATTTCATCGCTAAACCTTGCTTGCGTGCACTGTGCTCTCCTTGCTCGCAAAGATGCCCTTGTAGCTCAACACTGTGCACGCTTTGCGCGCCGTTATAAGCAAGCATTCGGCCTAAATGCCCTTTACCAGCGCACCATTCGAGTACAGGCTGTGTGTTACTCGTTAATGCTGAAACAAAGTCTTGCAGTTGCTCAAACTTACGCCCTTTAATACCGTTACTTATCCAAAACGGGTATTCACCGCGTTGCTGCTGGCTTTTTGGTAAATTGCACAGCTCAGGTAGCTGCTCTACCCCGGCAATAAACGGGCTAAAAAATTGATAAAGCTGTTGCTGATCGTTATCAAGCCTTGCGACATCTTCATCTGATAAGTTATTTAACGCCGCTTGTAGCTCAGGCCACGGTAATTCATCAAAATCAAATGCTGTACATTGCCAATATTCGCGGGTATTCATTAGCACTGTATCGAGTGCTGCAAACTGCTCAGCTAGGTTCATAACAACTTAAAATAGTAAAAAGACGGTTAATTATACCAGTTGCGCAGAGCAGCATTAAGCGGTTATTTTTTTCCAAGTATTAAACGCAAATAAAGGGGGATCGAAATAATACTCACAATAAAGGCGGCTATTAGCATCCACGACAGTTGTAATCGCTCTGGCTCTTGGTATTTATAAACAAACCCAGCTTTGTGCTCGTCAAATTGCGTTTGCTTAATGCCATAATAATCTGCAATTAAGCGCCACTTAGCCATCGACATATTCCCTAAATGGGTCGTAGGCGGCATTATGTAGTCTTTCAATACTTCGGCTTCATAAGCTAGCTGATGAAAACTTTTGTTTGGCGCATACACTTGCTGAGTAATTGCAATGGCTTCATCCATATTCATCATCGCATAGCGCCAACCCTTTAAGCTCGCCTGGTAAAACTTTTCGACCGTTTGCGGGTGCTTTTTAAGCATTGATTCGCTGGTAAATAACACATCACCATACACATCCATACCATAGCGCTGTGGGCATATAAGGCGGTGCGATACCCCTTGCTGAGTCATGAAGTAGGGCTGAGTGGTGACATACACTTGCATTGCATCAAGTTTGTTTTCTTGCCACGCTTGTAGCGCAGGCTCATCGCCTTCGTATACCTCTAAGGTGGCAATATCAATACCGCTGCGTTTAAGCATAACCAGCAGCTCGGTACTGTCTTTTTTACTCACTTCGGTAATACGTTTAGCGGTAAAATCGCGAGGGTGAAAAATATCAGAGCTGTCTTTTACCATCCAACAGTACGGAGAAAACTGTAAAATAGCCGCCATTGCTACAAACGGTTGGCCGTTTACTCTTTGTTGTAAAATACCCGAATGCGCTACGCCAAACTGGGCTTCTCCACTTGCTACAGGCGTGAAAGTGTCAGGCATTTTAGGATTGGCTTCGCGTATGGTTACATCAAGTCCGGCGTCTTTGTAGTAGCCTTTTTGCTGAGCCATATAATAGCCGGCGAACTGAAACTGGTGGGTCCATTTTAGTTGTAAGGTGACTGATTCTTGAGCCATTAGTTGGCTGCAAAAAAGCAAAATTACAAATATTAATCCTTTAATAAGCAACTGGGTGTTCCAAATAGTAGTCATTAGCTGTAACTATATTTAAAACACACGATAAAGCAAGCATGCAAACGTGCATACTTGCTTATAAAAACCCTAAGCTGAGGCTAGATTGTCAACGTTTGGGCTTTGTGGCTGAGAGGTTAAAAACTGCGTAAAACACGGGTTATGTGTTTCATCTTGTACACTGTAACCTAAGCGATTTAAGTGCTCGTTAAACATATCGAATTGGCTTGGCTCAATAGCAAAGCCCGCCAGTACATTTCCGATAGACCCCCCATGATTGCGATAATGAAATAAAGTAATATTCCAATTGCTACCTAAGGTATCTAAAAAGCGCGCAAGGGCTCCTGGGTATTCAGGAAATTCAAACCGTAATAACCTTTCGTGTAACTGCTCCGGTGCTTTACCCCCTACCATATAACGTACGTGTAATTTAGCGAGTTCGTTATCTGATAAATCGCAAAATTGGTAGTCGTTGTTAGTCAGGTCTTGTTTTAGTTCGTTGAGTTCTTGCTCACCCTGGCGCAGGGCAATACCTACAAATATTTGCGCTTCACCTGGGCCTGCATAACGGTAGTTAAACTCAGTAATAGCCCGACCACCTAAAGAGGTGCAAAACTGCTTAAAGCTGCCTTTTTCTTCTTTAATGGTCACCGCAAGTAGCGCTTCGTTTTTTTCACCTAGCGCAGTACGCTCAGCCACATAACGTAAGCGATCAAAGTTTAAGTTAGCACCCGAAAGCACCGCTGCTAAATGCAGCCCTTTTAAGCCCGATTGCTGGCTCCACTTTTTAAGCCCTGCGGTTGCAAGGGCACCTGAGGGCTCTGAAATCGCGCGAGTAGAGACAAAAATATCTTGCATGGCGGCACAAATTTCATCGCCACTGACAGTTACAACTTCATCGCAAAATTTTTGCGCTAAGCGAAATGTTTCACTGCCAATAATTTTAACCGCTACGCCATCGGCAAAACTGCCAACACGGTCAAGTTCAACAGGCTCACCCGCTTTAAGCGCAGCTTGTAAACATGCACTTTCGTCAGCTTCTACGCCAATGACTTTTATATCTGGGCGTAATGATTTGATATAAACCGCCATACCAGCAAGTAAACCACCACCGCCAACAGGGATAAATACCGCATCAAGCTCGTTGAGTTGCTGCATAAGCTCGCGAGCCACTGTGCCTTGCCCCACAATTACGTCAGGATCATCAAAAGGCGGTACAAATACGCCATTGCGTTGCTCTGTTAGTTCAAGTGCATGTGCTTTTGCAGCATCAAAATGATGGCCATGTAAAACCACTTCACCGCCCAGCGCACGTACCGCACTTACTTTTATTTCAGGCGTGGTAACTGGCATAACGATAGTGGCTTTATGGCCAAGGTGTGAAGCACTAAGCGCCACACCTTGTGCATGGTTACCCGCAGATGCCGTAATAACAACTGACCCTTTTGGTAACTTGTTTAATTTATTATAAGCACCGCGTAACTTAAACGAATACACGGGCTGTTGATCTTCACGCTTTAACCAAACATGGTTGCCTAATTTATCACTGAGGTCGCGCATTTCGCTGACCTCAGTTACTTTAGCTAGCGGTTCCATATTGGCCTGAATAATAGCGCGAAAATAATCGAGCTCTTGAGAAACCATAATTAGCTAAGCTCCTCCAGTTTGGCTAAATCACGTACTGCGCCTTTATCGGCACTGGTTGCAAGTAATGCATACGCTTTTAATGCCGACGATACATAGCGGTCACGATCAAGCGGCTTATACGCTTGCTTACCACGCGCTAATTGCTTTTGTTTACGTGCTTCTAGCTCTTCATCACTTAATGCAAGGGTGATTTCACGTGTTGCGATATCAATGATAATTTTGTCGCCATTTTCAACATACGCAATGGCACCGCCACTGGCCGCCTCTGGCGATACGTGACCGATTGATAAACCAGAGGTGCCGCCCGAGAAACGACCATCGGTGATCAAAGCACATTTTTCAGCAAGGCCTTTTGATTTTAAGTAGCTCGTTGGGTAAAGCATTTCTTGCATACCCGGGCCGCCTTTAGGGCCTTCGTAGCGAATAACCACAACATCACCGGCTTTTACTTCGTCGTTTAAAATACCTTCTACTGAATCATCTTGTGATTCGTACACCACGGCGGTGCCTTCAAAATGCAGCATTTCGTCAACTACGCCTGCACTTTTAACAATACAGCCATCAACCGCTAAGTTACCTGAAAGCACAGCTAAGCCACCATCTTGTCTAAAGGCATGCTCAACACTACGGATACAACCATGCTCTCGGTCGTTATCGCCTTCATCCCAACGGCACTCTTGGCTCATTGCTTTTGTAGTACGAATACCCGCAGGGCCTGCGCGGTAAAACTTTTGTGCTGCTTCGTTTGTAGGGTCAGTCGCATCCCACTTTTTAACAAGCTCACCCATCGTCATACCCGCTACGTGGTTTACCGATAAATCAACTAAACCTGCTTTACCTAGCTCACGTACAATTGCCATCATGCCACCAGCGCGATGCACATCTTCTATATGGTACTCAGGTGTAGCTGGAGCTACTTTACATAAAAATGGGGTTTTACGAGAAAGCTCGTCAATGTGCGACATATCAAAATCTACACCGGCTTCTTGTGCTGCTGCTAATAAATGCAATACGGTATTAGATGAACCACCCATGGCAATATCAACCACCATAGAGTTCATAAAGGCTGTTTTATTTGCAATTGCACGCGGTAACACGTCGTGGTTGTCTTTTTGGTAGTACTCGCGGCACAAGTCAACAATGCGAGCGCCGGCTTCTACATACAGTTGCTTACGATCTTTATGAGTTGCAAGTGTTGTTCCGTTACCCGGTAGTGCAAGGCCAATAGCCTCTAATAAACAGTTCATTGAGTTGGCAGTAAACATACCCGAACACGAGCCACAGGTAGGACACGCAGAGCGCTCTACTTGCTCTGAATCAGCATCACTTACTGTTTCATCAGCGCCTTTTACCATGGCATCAACTAAATCTAGTTTAATATCGATGTTAGCAAGTTTGGTTTTACCCGCTTCCATTGGCCCGCCCGATACAAAAATAACCGGTATATTTAAACGTAGCGCTGCAAGCATCATCCCTGGGGTGATTTTGTCACAGTTAGAAATACAGATCATCGCATCAGCGCAGTGGCCGTTAACCATATACTCAACAGAGTCTGCAATTAAGTCGCGAGAAGGGAGTGAGTAAAGCATACCACCGTGGCCCATTGCGATGCCGTCATCAATTGCGATGGTGTTGAATTCTTTTGGAACGCCGCCCGCTTGCGTGATTGTTTCAGCCATTAGCTCACTAAGCTGATTAAGGTGTACATGCCCTGGTACAAATTGCGTAAACGAGTTAACTACAGCAATAATAGGTTTACCAAAGTCGGTGTCGGTCATGCCTGTTGCGCGCCATAATGCACGTGCGCCTGCGCGTTTACGTCCTTCAGTTGTTGTTGCACTTCTTAATTTAGCCATAGTTACCTCTGTTTTGCCGCTGTGTAAGCGGGCATTCCTCATTCTAAAAATTGTTGAGTTACTGATGGTTATATTCAGTAACGCGTAAATGTGTTTCGTTAGCAGTTACACTGCTTGTTGCTGTAAATTTTCTAAGCTGATTTCTTTAACGTCTACCAACTTATTTAGCTGGCTGGTTAATAGATGAATAGGCTTATCGCTATCGACCGTCATTGCTATCGTATATTGAGCTTCATCGGTATTAAGCTGAAAATGCGTAAGGTCAAAACCACGGTGACGCACAACACGTAAAAAGCGCTCCACCGCAATACTTTGGTTTTTCAATGCAATAGTTAAGCTGTGTTTCATTGTGCTTTCTCCGTAATCATTTCGTCATTTGCAGCCCCTGGTGGTACAAGCGGCCATACGTTTTCTTTATCATCTATACAGGCATGTAAAATATACGGCCCTTCGCTGTTTACCAGTGCAGTGATTGCATCGTCTACTTCGCTGGCTTTAGTAATAGTTTGCCCAGGAATACCAAATACTGCCGCTAACTGAACAAAATCAGGGTTATCTGAAAGATTGGTTTCAGAGTAACGCCCTTCAAAAAACAGTTCCTGCCATTGACGAACCATACCTAAGCGTTGGTTATCTAATATTAGTATTTTTACTGGTAAATTGTTACGACGTATAGTGGCAAGCTCTTGAATGTTCATCATGATTGAGCCATCACCCGACACCGTTATTACAAAATCGTCTGGGCGTGCTACTTGTGCGCCAATAGCCGCCGGTAAACCAAAGCCCATAGTGCCTGCGCCACCACTACTTAAGTGATTACTTGGGTGGTTAAATTTCATATGTTGCGCCACCCACATTTGGTGCTGGCCTACATCGCAGCACACTACGCCTGTTTTTGGCATACGCTGGCTTAACTGGTTCAATAAATACGGAGCAAATACTTTTTCGCCTGGGTAGTCATAACGCCACGCGTGTTTTTCGCTCATGAGCTTATTTGTATCGCACCATGCTTTAGGTGTTACAACACACTCAAGTGCGGGTAATGAGGTTTTTAGATCAGCAATTAAGGACGCTTTAGCAGGTTTGCGTTTACCTACTTCGGCCGCGTCAATATCTAAGTGAATTACTTTTGCTTTGGCTGCAAATTTAGCTAAGTTGCCCGTTACGCGGTCATCAAAGCGCGCGCCTATACATACAAGTACATCACACTCTTGTACTGCTATGTTAGCCGCTTGTGTGCCGTGCATGCCTAGCATTCCTAAGTAGTGCTCGTAATCTGGTAACACACTGCCTAGCGCTTTTAAAGTTGATACCGCTGGCATTTGTGTTTTGTTTAAAAACTGCATTAACTCATTTTGCGCATCGGCGGCTTGTACGCCACCACCTACATACGCTACTGGCTGCTTTGCTTCAGTTAATAACTGGTTTGCAATGGCTACTTGGTTTAAATCAAGTTGTGGTAAATATTCATCAGCAGCTAACCAAGGTTTAAAAGGCACTTGCGCCATTTGAATATCTTTTGGAATATCTACAAGCACTGGGCCTGGGCGACCACTTTGAGCTAAGTGCATGGCTTCTTGTAATATTTCAGCTAAATCTTCTGGGCGCTCTACCATGTAGCTATGTTTAGTACACGACAGTGACATACCTAGTACATCGACTTCTTGAAATGCATCTGAGCCAATAGCGGCAGTCGGTACTTGGCCTGTAATTGCTAATAATGGCACTGAGTCCATCATTGCATCGGCAAGTGCTGTTATTAAGTTAGTAGCGCCGGGGCCTGAGGTAGCAAAACAAACGCCTAATTTGCCTGTGCTGCGAGCATAACCCACTGCGGCAAAACCAGCACCTTGCTCATGGCGAGTAAGGTAATGCTTTACAGGCGCGCCATACAGCGCATCGTAAATGGGCATAATAGCTCCGCCAGGGTAGCCAAATACTTCATTTACGCCGTGCTTGGCTAATAAATCGATTGTTAGTTCTGCGCCTGTCATTAATTAATCCTCATTCCTCAGTGACAACCCAATTACATACTTACTTAAAAACTTATAGCTAATACCAATCCGCAATAATACTTAATTATTTTTAGGGGGCTAAAAGTGTCGCTATCTGCGTTAAAAAATTCTCATTTAGAACAACTAAATAGCGAATTTTTTGCCTAGCTATCAATACGTTTATCTATCCTCAAAATAGATCACTTAATTAAGCGAATTGGTATAAAATTTTTAAAACTTTGTGCTTAAAACTAAAAAGCCCTCCGAACGGTTAGGTGCGGAGGGCTTTTTAATGCTTAAGTTTATAGCACTACGAAGCCCTCGCGGGAATAATCACCACGATAATAATCAGGACTAGGTTAAGTGCATTTGTAAGCATGTAATTAATACCAAAATGTGTTCATTTGTTACGAAGTAATACTCTTCGCTCTGTATATGTATTTGTACCGCGCTGAGGCGAGTAAGTCAACACCAAACTTAATTCAACAAAAGAGCAAAAAGCGACTTTAAACGGATTTTAAATTCACAAAAAAAGGCTTAAATGAAAAATCTATACCTTAATTTGCATCAAGTAAATTCACTAGTCCCATAATAGCCATATAGGGCTTGATTAATTTTTGATACATTGTAGTACAAATAACAGCGCAGCACGGTAAATAACTTAAAACTTTGCTAATTAAGCAGGTTTACTCCGCAAGCCCTATTACGCACCACTCAATTACATTCACCCTATTCAAATAAAGTGCCCTAGTGCAACTAAACTCATAAGCGCATTTAAAAGTGTTTAATATAACCAAATAGGTTTATTAAAGCGCTTTAATTTAAGCTAGTATTTAGGCAACTCAATTAGATTTAAGGACAAACCATGCAAGCCCTCACTCGAATTAGTCAGTTTTTTATACTGGCACTTTTTATAGCAACTAGTTTTAATAGTGTCGCAGCACCGGCATTATTTAAAGTAGAAAAAAACGGTACTAGCTCTTACTTGTTTGGCACGGTTCACGTAGGCGACGCCAGCATGAAAGGCTTACCAGAAAAAGTAACTAAGGCTATAGATCAAAGCGAGCAAGTTGTTGTTGAAGTAGATATTAGTAAACTCACGCCTTTGCAAATGCAGCAGCGTTCAATGCCCTTTATGATGCTTAAAGATGGCAAAACATTACAAACAGAACTCTCAAAACAAAACTACAATAAGCTTAAAGACTACTTTGCTAAAAAATCGATTGATATAGCTATGTTTAATGGCCTCAAACCTTGGGCTGTAATGGTAACCATGATGCAGATTGAATTTCAAAATGCAGGGTTTTCTGACCAAACAGGCATAGACAAGCAAGTACTTGCTTACGCTAAAAAGCAAAATATCACGATTGGAGAGTTAGAAACGCTAGAGCAGCAACTGCAAATGTTTGATGGCATGGCTTTGCTCAGTAATGAAATGATTGAAGAAACGTTTGAACAGCTTGCCGATATTAATACTTATTTTATTAAGTTAGTAAACGCCTGGAAAAATGGTGATATGGATACGCTGACTGAATACTACAACATGAGTTTTGACGATAGTAACTACGGTGAAATAAGCGAGCAGGTTATGCTAGTTAATCGTAATAATAAATGGGTGGAGCAATTAGTGCCTCGCTTAACTAACGAAAAGCTATTTATTGCTGTAGGCGCGCTGCACTTACCGGAGCAGCATGGTTTAATTAAACAGTTAACTGATGCAGGCTTTACCATTACTCGCCTATAACGTGGCGTTAAAGGTTGGGCATATTCAGCCCAGCCTTTAATTAAAACCTTCCATTTTTAAATAATGCTCAATCCCTTTAATTTTGTCTGCCGCATGGTGATTTACATAAATAACGGTGCTGGTATTTGCGGCACAAATTTTCTCTATTAAAATTAGTACTCGGTGTCTATTTGCTTCATCAAGCCCTAAGCAAGGTTCATCTAAAATAAGTAACGTGGGGTGTTTTACCATAGCACGCACTATTAATAGCATGCGCTGATCGCCGTATGAAAGTTGCGTAAATGAGCTATTTTGTTTATCGCCTAACCCAATCAACGCTAACCATTGCTTAGCTGTATTTACCTGTGACTCTGTTGGCTTTTGATATAAACCAATGCTGTCGTAAAATCCAGAAATAACCGTATTCAATGCCGATATACTTACTCGATAATCCATATGCAGTGCATTTGATATATAGCCAATATGTTGTTTTATATCCCAAATACTTTCACCACTTCCGCGTTTAAAACCAAATACCTGAATATCATTGCTGTAGCATTGAGGGTTATCGCCAGTGATTAAATTTAATAAGCAGGTTTTACCTGAGCCATTTTTACCACTAAGTTGCCAGTGTTGATGTTTATTAATTTGCCAATTGAGATTTTTAAATACATCAACCCCAGCGTAGCTCACCTTTGCATTACTAAGCTTAATCAATGTATCGGCGGTATACTCTGCACGGCCTTGGGAGTCATCCGGTTGAGGTATTTCTAAAGCGGTATGGGTTAAATGCAGTAGTTTAAGCAAGTCAGCACGCTGCTCTGCGTTTGGATTATTAAGTACATGCTGCAACTGCCCCTGATTTACATAAGCGTAATGAGTAATAAACGGCGGGATTTCATCAAGCCTATTTAACACAAACACAAAGTTAATTGTTGAGCTAAGTGTTTCTAATAAAGTGTTTAGCACCTCACACGAATGTTTATCTAAGCCATCATATGGCTCATCTAGTACCACTAAATCAGCATGACTACTTAGCGCATTTATAAGTAGGAGTTTACGGGTTTCGCCGGTAGAGAGATCTCTAAAATGCCTGTCTAAAAGGGCGCTGTAATTAAAGGCATCTATTAGTTTTGTACGTAACTCATGGTTGTAGCTACTATTTTGAGGGAAGATAAAATCTTTTACTAAGCTGTAATGTTCATGCTCAATTTCGTTTTTGATTAACTGCTTTTGCACATCAGATGACACAAGCTGCGTGCTATTAAAGGTACTTTTAAAAGTACCACTTTGCTGCTTAGCTTCACCCGTTAATGCGGCGCTCAATGCCGATTTACCTGCGCCATTAGCGCCTAGTAATAGCCAGTGCTCACCAGCATTCACTTGCCAACTTAAGTCATTAATTGTGAAACGGCTTTTACCTTGCCCTTTTAAATAACCACTAAATTGTTCAAATACAATACTTTGCACAATACTGCCTTCACCATAAGCTAAATAAACAACTTAACGTATAGTAAATTGCTTTAGCAAGCGTATTTAATTGCGTATTAATTTATTTCATTAGCTATGCATACATTTACCAATGCATCAGCCACTGCCTGCTTACTTATGGGCTTATGAATATGCTCACTCGCGCCATATTCATAAATTAAGTCCATGTCTTCGGCTGAGGTATTTGCTGTAACAACGATTATCGGCATGGTTTTATTTAGCTCTTTGCGTATTTTTTTAGTCGCTTCAAAGCCATCCATGACCGGCATGTTTAAATCCATAAACACCACATCATAGTCAGCCTTACCTACCTTTTCGCAGGCTTCTAGGCCATTTACAACGCATTCATAGTCCACACCTAACGTTGCCAAAATACGTGTGAGTAACAAGGTGTTTAATTCGTTGTCTTCAACCACAAGGCAAAAAAGCTTTTTTTCGACTTCTCTTTCTGTTTGCTGGTTAGTAATTTCAATCGGCAAGTTAAGCGTAACATGAGCGCCACTCGCTGCGTTGTTTTTAAATGAAAGCGAACCATGCAGCGCTTTAACAACATACTGCGCCCGTGTTAATCCCGTTCTTAGGCCTTGAAAGTGGTTAGTTTGTTTAAATGAGTCAAACTCTAGTTCTGTTATTTCGCTAGAAAAACCACACCCACTATCATTAACGGTTAATTGTAATTGCGAGTTTTGCATGTTTGCAGCAACTTCAACCTCGCCCTTGTCGGTAAACTTTATTGCATTGCTAATTAGCTCGGTTAATACATGCTGTAAGCGCTGATGATCTAACTTACAAAAACAATTAAGAGACTCATCAAAATGAGTGATTAATGTTAGCCCTTTTTGCTGCGCTGCATACTCATACGCCAACACCACTTTGTTTATGGATTCTAAAAGGTTTTCGTTTTTAAGAATTGGCGCCCACTTTCCTGTGCTTAGTGCTTGTAGGTCTTGTAGCTCATCAAGCATAGATAGAAGTCTAAGGGCGCAGTAGCTTGCTTGCGTTTTAATATTTTGCTGCTCGGTATTGATGGTTAGCTCATCAATCGACGTAATTAATCCCTGTAACGGTGTTCTAAATTCGTGGCTTGCTCTGGCAATAAAGTGCTCTTTGTTTTGGCTCATTTGCGCTACAAAGTCCTTTTGTTTTTGAAGTGCTGTTAAGGTGCGTTCCACCTCTTTTTCCATCGGCATAAACACAAATCTTAGCTCAACGAGCAATAACACCATGGCGACTAACCAGCACAGCAATTCTAAATTAGACACGCGGTTAACTTTTTTCACTGCATGTTGCTCAAATAAAGTAACCGCGCGGTCAAGCTTAGCTAGCAGGTTTTCTACATGTGCTACGTTGAGCACCTGTGTGTCTACCTCGCCTCTTTGATACAGCAGCCAGCTAGCTTGAGCAATAAATTCATTCACTTCGCTATCTAGATTAGCTGGCTCAGAAAAGTATAACTTTACTAATTCTGGCGTTAAATAACGGTAACTACTACCTTGCTTGGTAAGTAATACCTCATGAGCTGTTTTAAATTGTGCGAGAGAGTGTTCGAGGGAATTGGTATGGGTAGCAACATCGATTCGTGATGAAAGAAGTGCATTGCTATGCCAAGCAATTTTTTGCGAGAGCATGCGCTGCTTACCTGCCATATTAATAATTTTAGCATCGTACTTTTGTACAGAAAAACCATACTGCAGCAATAATGCTGAGCCACTTATTAACAGAGCAATAGCAATAAGCGCCCATCGGTAACGCTGTCTTACATTAGCAATAATTTTAAACATACAAGGCCGCTTTTTTATTTTAAGTGTAGCCTATATATAGAAAACTCAACATCAGCTTTAGTAATTATATAAATAAAAAGCCCAGTAACATGACTGGGCTAAATGTATTAAGTGTGAGGCAAAAAGGGCAATACTTGCGACACTTTTGTAATTACCAGTTAGCGATTTTCTAATCGGTTGTAGTCAAACATACCAAATTCAACGCCGCGATACTCTTTAGCTACTTGGTGCATTATGTCGCTGTATTTCCAAAACTCTGGATGTGAGCGACGAATACCAAATTTTACTTTTAATGCAGCATAATCTGCTTCAATTTGCATCATAGGTAATAGCTGTGCAAATTCACCCACTTCATTTTGATCATTTAAGTACCAAATAGCCGCAGGGTAATCACCAATAAAGCCTGGCACTAGGGTGGCGGTATCTTCATCATAAGCGCGCTGCCCATCTTCATTTAATAAGCTGGAAATATTGTAATGCGCGTTGTGATGAATAAGCGTGTAAGCTTTATGTGAAGCATCGTCTTGCTTAACCAAAATATACGATAACTGCGGTAATAAATTTATAGCCTTAGCTGGCATATTGTTCAGTCCATTTAATGGCGTGGGTACTTTTGTGTAGTCGTAGTGCTCACTCAGTACTGGCGCTAAAGTTTGCTTAACTAACCCATACAGCTCGTGTTGTGGGTCATCCGTTTTATATTCAATACCGCTAGGTTGGCTAAACTCTCGGTTGTTTTTAAAAAACTTAGATAAGCTTGGCGGAGACTTTCTATACCAGCTTTTTTTAATTTGATGGCGCTTCGTTTCAGGTAATAAAGCCAAAAAGTTTTGCTCACCCTCTAAACGTAAAAAGTCCATGTATAGGCGGGTCACTAATTGGTGGCCGATATTTCCGTATACATCAAAGCCTGCAACAAGTAAGTAATGAATACGCTCAAATAGCGCATAATCTAATACCCACATAGTTTTAGGCTCTTGACCAATAAAGCCTTTCACTACCGTGGCACTATCAAAATGGCGAAATATTGTAAGCGCTGCATTTTTGTTATGCCCTTCACCTTTCCACAATAGGTCGGTTGTTAAATGCTCTCCGTTTTTAAACATCTCGTTAGCCAGTTCAACTTTGGCTTGTAAGTACTTTTTCTCACGCACTGAGTATTTAACCCAGCTAGAGATAGGCAATGCATTGCTTTCTTCTGCTGCAGGTAATTCAAGGGCTTCTTCGTGCTGAAGTAACATGTCTTCCACTGCTGGAGTCGCGACTTTTTCAGGGTCTGCAAAGGCAACCCAAAAATGATCGTTAATCACATTAAGTGCAATTTGGCCGCGGCATACAGGGCCCTTAATAAAGCCCATAATAATTAGCTCAGCTTCATCAAGCATAAATTGATACTTAGAATTAATAGGAATTACTTCAAACGTTTTAAAAGGATTAGATGCCGCCTCGCTCTTATAACTTGGCATTTTAGTAACCGTATAATCGGGAGCTATAAATTGCTCATAAATACGTGCAAGCTTTGCATCATCAAGCTTTAGCGGTAAATGTGTTTTTGATAAAACAGTTGAGCGGTCCTGTAGTAAACGGTAATACACACGGCTTACTTTAGGGTCATCGTATGGTCGGCGCGTATTAATTAGCTTAATTTCTTCGCCTGGCGGCGTACTTGAACGAACCAGTTTAAAAAAGCTCTGTGGTTTATCAGAACCAAAATAAATATGGGCTAAAAACCAATGCTCGTAAATATAACGTGCGGCTAATTGGTATTTTAAGCTGTCTTGATTTAAAAACGCTTCCCAGTTTTTAACGTTTGTTAGCTCGGCTTTGGTGGGCGGTTTAATATGCGCCATTTTTCCACCGTCTTTAAGCCACTTTTGTAAATGATAAAATTCCTGGCTAGACACGCCCGGTAAACCGTAAGGCATACCGCCGTGAGGCTGCTCTGCAGCTAAACGATCGAATTCTCCCATAGTGGCGCATGTTTGAGAACGGCTAAGTGAAAAGTCAAATTCATCATCAAGAATTTCATTCTCTGGTAAGGGTGCACTTTGCTTAAGCACTAATGAATTAAATAACACCCCACCGGCAAGGTTTGCTTCTGGGTTTTGGTCACGTTCGTTAAGTACCGGAGTAAAGCCCTTTTTACGCCATTGCTCAGTGCTGGTTGCATCAAATAATAACCGGCTTGGTGTAGTGGCTAATAGCCGTGTACCATCATAAACAAGCTCTTTGCTTAGCCCTCTATCTATCCCTTCAGGGGAAGAAAGCTTTAGCTGACATGGCGCATCATAACAGCCATGGCATACTACACAGCGTGTATCTAGCACAGGTTTTACTTCTTGCAAAAACTCGGCACCAGCACCTGTATCATGCGGCACTATACGCTGCTGCGTTTGTTCATCACCAAATAAGTCGTTGTAGTGAGCATTGCCTAAATAAGCACACCCGCTGAGGATAATAAGGACGAATGTACTGATCAGAATTTTTTTCATTCTTCATCCTCATCACCCAGGTCGAAGGTTGGCATCATATCCATTTGTGGAGAGACAAAAGTCTGGTTGTCGTGGGTATTTAACACCACACTTAACAGTGGGCCGTGGGTCAGCGTTATTTGTGCATCGTGCTCTTGGTTTAATAACGCATTAAATTCGCTGCTATGCGGCGCAAGCTCATACTCTTTTAAACTAATAGCGATACTGCTATCAGGTGCTGGGTTTTGGCATATCTGCGTCAGTAGCTCATCATCAAGAGCAAATGAAATGTCTAAATCGGGCTTTTCTACATCTCGCTCACTAAGCGACTCATTTAAAATAAATAACGGTAAGGTTAATTTACTATCTTGTTCAAATTCCATTGTGCTCTCTTGCTGACTGAGGGTGTAATTACCCGCCATTATAGCAAAAAAGCACATAATTACTGCGCCTAAATAACCACACTAAAGTCTAAAATTTAGCCCTAAGCGCTCTGTTAATGACTAAGCTTTAATATCATCCATTGCCGATTCAATAATAGAAAATACAGCCCCTTGAGGGTCGCAAATAACACTAAAACGCCCTACATCAGGAATATCTGTGGCAGGTACACATACTTGCCCTCCAAGAGTCGCCGCTTTTTCTACATAGCTATCGCAGTTATCCACGGCGAAGTAAATCATCCAATGGGGAGGTACGTCTTGTGGCCACTCATCAGTCATTTGTAGCATACCTGCTACGGGCTTACCTGCGACTAAAAACAAGGTGTAATCCATACCTTCCATAGGCTTTGTTTCACTTTTCCACCCCAGTAGTTCACAGTAAAAATGACGGCTTGTTTCACTATCGCGCGTTGCCATTTCATGCCAATAAGGCGTGTTGAGCTCACAAGGACGCTTACATCCTATATGCTCTTTACCTTGCCACAATGCCACCGTGGCACCCGCGGGGTCTTTAAGCATTAACATACGCCCTGCATCCATAACATTATGAGGGCCTGCTATAATTTGCGCACCGAGCTCTTGCGCCTTAATTGCACATGCATCAACATCATCTACGGCAATATAGGTAAGCCAGTAGCTAGGCGTAGAGGCCTCTTGCTCTTTAGGCATTTGATACATGGCAGCAATATCGTCACCTTGCTTTTGTAGCATAGTGTAATACTCATCATCGCCAATGGGCTGATCGTCATTTCCCCATTCAAACAACGAGGTATAAAAAGCTTTCCCGTCTTGCCAATTATGAGTACACAGTTCAGCCCAGCAAAATATACCTTGCGGATAGTTATTTTTATTATTCATCGCCCATTTCCTGTTGTAAATTTAAGCCATTTTTAGCTTAGGCTAATACCCTGTAAGTGTCGATAGTTATTCACTCAATAAACCCCCTTACACATCAGTGACCACTTCTACTCGGGCTTTGTAAAGCTAAGCCAAACAACATTATTTACATTAACGCCAAGCAGCTAAAAGTTGATAGCTAAAAACTAATCACTTTTCTTCAGGCAATAAAAAAGGCCACCGAAGTGACCTCTTTTTAGTATTAATTAGCTAGGCTAATTAATACTCATTGAACGTTGCTACATAGCACCTACGCCTAAAGGTAATAGCGCCACCTTCACATGACATAAATTTTAGGCAATAAAAAAGGCCACCGAAGTGACCTCTTTTTAGTATTAATTAGCTAGGCTAATTATTACTCTACGATAGTTGCTACAACACCAGCACCTACAGTACGGCCACCTTCACGGATAGCGAAACGAAGACCTTCGTCCATCGCGATTGGCGCGATTAGAGTTACTGTCATCTTAACGTTATCACCAGGCATTACCATTTCTACGCCTTCTGGTAACTGTACGTCACCTGTTACGTCAGTTGTACGGAAGTAGAACTGTGGACGGTAACCTTTGAAGAAAGGAGTATGACGACCACCTTCATCTTTAGAAAGTACGTATACTTCTGAAGTGAATGTAGTGTGTGGGTTGATTGAACCAGGCTTAGCTAGTACTTGACCACGTTCAACGTCTTCACGCTTAGTACCACGTAGAAGTGCACCAATGTTCTCACCAGCACGACCTTCGTCAAGAAGCTTACGGAACATTTCAACACCAGTACAAGTAGACTTAGTAGTCTCTTTGATACCAACGATTTCAACTTCGTCGTTCACGTTGATAATACCAGCTTCAACACGACCAGTTACTACTGTACCACGGCCTTGGATTGAGAAAACGTCTTCGATAGGCATGATGAATGGCTTATCGATGTCACGCTCTGGCTCTGGGATGTAAGAATCTAGTGCTTCTGCAAGCTCAACGATCTTGTCTTCCCACTGCTTTTCGCCTTCAAGTGCTTTAAGAGCAGAACCTTGAATTAGTGGTAAGTCATCACCTGGGAAGTCGTACTCAGAAAGAAGTTCACGAACTTCCATTTCTACTAGCTCAAGTAGCTCTTCGTCGTCAACCATGTCACATTTGTTCATGAATACAACGATGTAAGGTACGCCAACCTGACGAGAAAGTAGGATGTGCT
>NZ_JAQREK010000067.1:0-499 GCF_028599265.1 Pseudoalteromonas sp. Angola-4
ATTGAATAATATGCGTAAGTGCAATTAAGTCATCAAGTAGTGCAATGTAATTAGGATTTCTGCTCGCGACTTGGGCAACTTCAGCCATTAAGGCTGCGCCATCCTGCGCGAGTAATGCAGCGAGTAAACTCTGACTATAATGGGTATCCATTAAACCAAGCATGGCTTGAACAGCTTGATTATTAATATCGCCATTTGTTTGGGCAATAGCCTGATCTGTCAGGCTCAGCGCATCTCGCATACTGCCATCGGCTGCTTTAGCAATAATGCTTAGGGCATCATTATCAAAATTGAGCTGCTCTTGCGTAAGAACATGCTCAAGCTGTTGCTTAATTTCAGCTTGCGACAAGGCATTTAAATTAAACTGTAAGCAGCGCGATAAAATAGTTACCGGTAATTTTTGTGGATCGGTGGTCGCCAGTAAAAACTTTACATGCTCAGGTGGCTCTTCGAGCGTTTTTAATAAGGCATTAAAGCTGTGCTTTGACAACATGTGTAC
>NZ_JAQREK010000068.1:0-498 GCF_028599265.1 Pseudoalteromonas sp. Angola-4
AGCTGGTTCTCCCCGAAATCTATTTAGGTAGAGCCTCGGACGAATACTTACGGGGGTAGAGCACTGTTAAGGCTAGGGGGTCATCCCGACTTACCAACCCTTTGCAAACTCCGAATACCGTAAAGTAATATCCGGGAGACACACGGCGGGTGCTAACGTCCGTCGTGAAGAGGGAAACAACCCAGACCGCCAGCTAAGGTCCCAAAGTCATAGTTAAGTGGGAAACGATGTGGAAAGGCCCAGACAGCCAGGAGGTTGGCTTAGAAGCAGCCATCCTTTAAAGAAAGCGTAATAGCTCACTGGTCGAGTCGGTCTGCGCGGAAGATGTAACGGGGCTAAACTATGCACCGAAGCTGCGGATTCATCTTAGGATGAGTGGTAGGGGAGCGTTCTGTAAGCGGTTGAAGGTGTACCGGGAGGTATGCTGGACGTATCAGAAGTGCGAATGCTGACATGAGTAACGATAATGCGGGTGAAAAACCCGCACGCCGGAAGACC
>NZ_JAQREK010000069.1:0-494 GCF_028599265.1 Pseudoalteromonas sp. Angola-4
GTGTTATTACTGATGAGTATGAAGATCGCTTGAAAATATTAGAAGAAAAACTGCGAGTACGCTCTGAAGAAATACTCAGTAACCAAGAACGCATATCAATCACTAATGAAGTTCATTCGTTATGGATGCGAGCCAACCTTGAAAGTGATATTGCGAATAAAATTGAAATATTCGATGAAATTTTAAAACGTAAACCAGAAGATGTAGAAGCCATTGCCTACAAAGCGGATGCTTTATTAGAATTAAATGAGACTGAGCAAGCTATTGAGCTTTGTAATCAAGCAATTGATATAGATAGCGACTATGGTTACGCATACTGGCAGCGCGCCTGTGCGTATGCTTTAACGCATGAGCATGCAGATGCTCTAGCCGATATAAAAATGTCGCTTGAATACTCACCCAACTTACGAAACGAGCTACTTCATGAAAGTGCCTTTGCCAGTCTGCATGATAACGACAGCTTTAATGCGATAGTTTCAAACGAAGCCTAAACT
>NZ_JAQREK010000070.1:0-492 GCF_028599265.1 Pseudoalteromonas sp. Angola-4
GTGGTTTACTGGGTGTTGATTATGGCTCTTACGGTTATGCTCGCTATAAATTGCGTGCAGGCCATGCTATGGATAATTCAGGGTTCGGTATTAATACCAGCTTTACCGATGATGGCGGTTACCGAGATGATGAAAGCGTTAAACAACAAAAAATAAATGTGCGACATCGACACGCTAACAACAACTTAAGTTTAATATCGGGGTTGACCTATACCGACTTAGACCAACAAACCGCAGGATATATTAGTGGCTTTCAAAGCTATAAAGATGAAGATATTGCACAGCAAAATTTTGATCCTGACGCCTTTAGAAAAGCTCGCTCGCTTAGGGCTTGGAGTAAAGTAAGCTGGCAATTAGGTGAGAACACGCTTGTTGTTACTCCTTATCTTCGTGACCAAAGCATGGACTTTTTCAAACACTTTTTACCCGGTACTCCGCTCGAAAAAAACAGTCAAACAGGGTTTGGCCTACAATCGCTTTATCAACATTATG
>NZ_JAQREK010000071.1:0-491 GCF_028599265.1 Pseudoalteromonas sp. Angola-4
CACCAATGCTTTTAAGCTTTTATCGCTATCAATTTCAATAAAGCGATCAGTCGGTACTAGGCGTTTAACAAACTCAATAGCACCTTGAGTATGTTCTTGAATAAGTGCTTTAAAGTCGTTTTCTGAAAGCTCTGGGCTATTAGCGCATAACAACAGCTGTGTAGTATCGTTTAAAAGCTCAGGAAGTCTGCGCAGCACTTTTTGGTAGTCTTTTGTTAATATGAAACTGCCTTTTTGAAAGCTGGGTGGATCAACAATAATTAAATCAAACGGTGCGGCTTTTTTTAGCTTACCAAACGACTTTAAAATATCATGCGGTAAAAAACTGACGCCCCTATCAACATTGTTTAGTTGATGGTTTTGCTTACCGACTTTTAACACGCCTTTGCTCATATCCATGTTCATCACATGATCAGCACCGCCGTGCATAGCCGCTACCGAAAAACCACAAGTATAAGAAAACAGGTTAAGTACTTTGGCATGTTTACTAT
>NZ_JAQREK010000072.1:0-490 GCF_028599265.1 Pseudoalteromonas sp. Angola-4
TATGGAACGTTATAGCTGGTCATTTGATGGCTTAGAATTTGGTAAAAGCACGCCAGTGCATATGAAGCATAACCAACGTTTAAGAGTTATTTTACAAAACGATACCATGATGACGCACCCTATGCATCTGCATGGTATGTGGAGTGATTTAGAAAACGAGCAAGGTGATGTGCAAGTGCGACGTCATACAATACCTGTTCAACCCGCACAAAGAATCAGCTTTTTAACCACCCCTCACGATGTAGGGCGCTGGGCTTGGCATTGCCATTTATTATTCCATATGGATGCCGGCATGTTTAGAGAGGTAGTCGTATCATGAAACAATTAAAACTATCTAAATCATTTAGTTTATTAATGTTAACTGGGGCTTCATTAATTAGTTTCCCTTTATTAGCGCAAAGTGAAATGGCACAAATGAATAGCGCTAAGATGCAACCACAAGGAGGAAGTGCACCTAAAGATGCAAGAGACCCCCATGCTTACTCTGCGG
>NZ_JAQREK010000073.1:0-489 GCF_028599265.1 Pseudoalteromonas sp. Angola-4
AGCTAAGCCGGCTGTGTCAACCCTTGACACCCCACTTAGGTCAAAATAGATGATTTTATGCTTAGTTTGTAGCTGCTTGTTCAGAAGTTGTTCATCGCCAATTGAATTTCGAGAGAGCTCGCCGCTCGCTCGAAACTGTTGATCATCAATTTGGCTTATCGCCAATTTAGTCATTCGAGCTGCTGCCTCTAAATTGAACTGGAAGCTTACTTTTTTGCTCTAAAAGGTCACTTACCTTATCAATACCTTGCTGACGCAAAATACCTTGTAGCTCACTTTGCTTAGCATCTAACAAGCTTATCCCTTCAGCAATCATGTCGTATGCACGCCATTGCCCACTGCGATCTTCACGAACTTTAAAATCAATGCGGATATCTGGCTTACCATCTTCGATAATTTTTGTTTTTACTACAACCACATCCTGACCTTTAAATGGTTGCGGTGCACCAAATTCAACGTGTTGGTTAGTATATTGGGTAAATACACCTG
>NZ_JAQREK010000074.1:0-488 GCF_028599265.1 Pseudoalteromonas sp. Angola-4
TACATAGCCTTCTTTGGCAAAATCAAAGCTGTGGTTATTATCACAGCGTAATGTTTTTTCATTAAGTGCCAATGGAAGTTTGCAAATAGGGCAATGGTAATGAAGACTCATGAGCCTAAATAGTCCTTATCAAAAAAAGTTTTTACCCAGTGCGGGCGATAGGTGATCATAACAGTTATTGCCATACCGTTTAGCATTGCTTCAGGAAACGCTAAAATAGGACTGAGATAAATGTAGTTTTCTGTTAGCTGATGCCAATTATATTCGCCAATTGCGTAATAAAAAACACCCCCGAGTATAATGTTAACGCAAGCAACGACACCAGCCGTTAAAAAGCTACAAACAAATATATAGATAAAAAAGTGCCGCGCTAAGTAGTGGTAACAAAGCATAAATACAAAGTAGCTTAATAATACTGGAATAAACGCACTTATTAGTAATTTTACCGCAATCAGCTCGAATGCTATTTGTCCAAAAGCAGTTAGCAG
>NZ_JAQREK010000075.1:0-484 GCF_028599265.1 Pseudoalteromonas sp. Angola-4
GCACTTCGGTAGTAATTGTTTGCAGATTACCCGCTTCATCCGTCACGGTGATCGTAACAACGGTGCCCTCAGGCTCACCCGTTGCAGACCCTGAAATAGTCGGTGTGGTGTCGTTTGTATCACCCACCGGGTCAATTAACACTGTGGGCGCTGCGGTATCAACTTCGCCTGTGGTCGTTGCTGTAGTTTCATTACCTGCGTTATCGGTTACCGATACCTCAACGGTAAATTCACCTTCACTTAGCTCATTGGGTACATCTACACTAAAGGTGCCATCGGCTTGCACTTCGGTAGTAATTGTTTGCAGATTACCCGCTTCATCCGTCACGGTGATCGTAACAACGGTGCCCTCAGGCTCACCCGTTGCAGACCCTGAAATAGTCGGTGTGGTGTCGTTTGTATCACCCACGGGATCTATTATTACTGTAGGCGCTGCGGTATCAACCTCACCTGTGGTGGTGGCTGTAGTTTCATTACCCGCGTT
>NZ_JAQREK010000076.1:0-479 GCF_028599265.1 Pseudoalteromonas sp. Angola-4
TCAGAAAGAAGTTCACGAACTTCCATTTCTACTAGCTCAAGTAGCTCTTCGTCGTCAACCATGTCACATTTGTTCATGAATACAACGATGTAAGGTACGCCAACCTGACGAGAAAGTAGGATGTGCTCACGCGTTTGTGGCATAGGGCCGTCAGTCGCAGCTACTACTAAGATAGCGCCGTCCATTTGAGCAGCACCAGTGATCATGTTTTTAACATAATCGGCGTGTCCAGGACAATCTACGTGTGCGTAGTGACGAGTTGGTGTATCGTACTCAACGTGAGAAGTTGAGATTGTGATACCACGCTCGCGCTCTTCTGGAGCGTTATCGATTGATGCGAAATCTTTAGCAACACCGCCGTATACTTTTGCAAGTACGTTAGTGATTGCTGCAGTTAGTGTAGTTTTACCGTGGTCAACGTGGCCGATTGTACCAACGTTTACGTGCGGTTTTACGCGTTCAAACTTTTCTTTTGCCAT